>DUPD01000083.1 GCA_012838505.1 Bacilli bacterium
CGATCATGATTGACGGTAAAACCAAGAAAACGCCTATTCGTGCTTTATTGGTTGATAAAGATCACAGAAATCTTGATTTGCTTAAACATAAATTAGGCACACTGCGTATCACGAAAAAGTCAGGCAATCGGAAAAAATATATGTTGCAAGCCATATTCTTGCATCTCTTTCAAATGATTCGGTGTGTCATCTATGATCGCTTTAATAAATGGTGCTTTTAATTTAGTGAATTCATCTTGGTATTTTTCTTTGATCTTACTACCAATATCGATTATTTTTTGTTTAGTTTCACTAGTCATCAAAAGGTTTGGGGTATTATAGTATTAATTTTATCAATAATTTCAATTTAAGCAAAAGCAGATAAATATAGGTTTGAATACAGGAATAAGTGCTAAAATGTAGCTAGGAGGGATGTACTGTGGATTTAATTATTTATATGAAGCACGAGCGATCTGGAAAAATAAGTGGAGTCTACAGGTGCATCCAAATTAATCTCGCTTTTAACTCAAATAAAATAGGGAGTGATCGAATTGAATCGTTATGATGATTACTTGAAGGCGAATGATCATTTAACAATTGATGAATTTAATCAAATTTATCATCGTTTAAGCGTAACATCGACTATAAATGATGCTTACTTTCAAGAACTATGGCGGGAAATGATTGTTAGTGCTTTTGTTTATGCAAAAAGGAGAGCAGAGTGGAGTGTTCAAAGTTTAGCAGAAAGAAGAGAAGTGGATGAAATAAGGACACACGAACATAATGATTTCATGACAAACTTAAAGGTAATCTATCGTTACTTAAAAACAGAAGGTAAAGCGATCGATTGGTTTGAACAATTGGGAACTCCAGAAAAAGATAGAAAAAGATTTGGTGATTTTGCTTGCTACCTAACACTTATTCATTCACTGAATGCAAGATGAAGGAGCTGTCTATGGAATTAAAGAATTACTTAAATTTATCTCAGAATGATGCTGTTACATTTGACTTTAAAAATATCTTTTACGATTAGCTTCAAATAAAAATTTTAATACGTCACCCGGAACATCTCATGAGATTAGAGATTATTTGGATTTAACATTACTGTGCATGTATTATTGGTACACCGATCAGTCAAAGGAAAATCATTTTTTCATTGATGGTGATACGCCACGCAGTAAAACTATTCCTATATTAAAATACGAGACGAAAACAAAAACATATTCTAGCTTTGAAAAAACTGTTGATGGTAAGTGGATTGAATATCGGATAACTGAATTAAATTAATAAATAACCTTATTTCAATACCAATTAAAAGGAGCGTCCGTTATGTTAAGTGTTAATTTAGGAGAAGCAAGGAAAAATCTCGACAAACTAATTAAACAATTCGGAGATGAAGGAGTAGAAGAACTTCGTGAAATTAAATGTGACACATTGGACGCCCTCCTATCCCAGTGCGTAGGGGAAAATTCAGCAGATGAATTGTTTGGTAAGGCGATAGGGAAAGAAGAAATATAACTATTTTAGTTTCAGTTTGCTAAATTTATCTGGATATAATTAGATTAATTGATAACAAAGGGGCTGGTCATTATGAAAGAAGTAATCAAAAATATAAGTTACGTTGAAAATGGGAAATTTCCTAAAAAAGAACTAGAAGAGATTATAGCAAATAAAGAAGAAGCGATACCAGAGTTATTACAAGTTGTCGATCAATTTATCGATGATCCAAGTATTGCTTCTGATAATATTGGCTATTTTGGTCATCTATATGCGTTCTATCTATTAGGTCAATTTAGGGAACAAGCATTGTTTCCCAAGTTGCTTCACTTATTACATTGGTCAGAATCGGAATTAGATCGGACGGTTGGTGATTTCCTTACTGAAGGTAGTGGGAGAATACTAGCTTCAGTTTACAACGGCGATCTAGATGCGTTAAAAGAGTTGGTGGAAAACGTAGACTGTGATGAGTATGCTAGAGGGCAGGCGATATGTGCGATAACGATCTTGATGTTATATGAGCAGTTAGACCGTGAGGAGATAGTAGCCTATTATCAAAAACTATTAAAAGATGAGAAGATGACGCCATATTTATTTGCAGAGCTTATTATGTCTGCGTGCGACTTACATTTAGACGAATTATTTGAAGACATACAGTTGGCTTACGAAAAGGGATTAGTCGATACATGGGTGGTTAATTTAGATGGTGTCAAAACTGATATGATGTTGGATAAAGAGCTGAAATTGGAATCTAGTAAAAGTGATCCTCACAAAAAGTACATTGACGATACGATTGAAGAATTGCAATGGTGGCATATCTTTAACCAGAAAAAGACAAAGTCACCAAGGATACCTAAAAAAAGTTTTAAAATTCCCTCTAGAAATAAACCAATTGTTCAAGAGCTTAAAACTGGTCGTAATGAACCATGTATTTGTGGTAGTGGGAAAAAATACAAAAAATGTTGCGGAGCTTCTTAACAATATTAGACTATTTGACAGGTGTCTCTGGAAAGGTACCAGATCATTATAGTGCTACTTGACCAAGCAACACAAAAACTGTGCTAAGGAAACAGGATAACAAATATTTTGTTTCCTTAATTCAAAATGTGAGTCACCAGTATCTTCAAATAAATATGTATGAGGAGTGTATGCTACGGAACTCACACATGTATGTTATCGAAAGCTCCTATTCAACAGTTACCTGAAATTGATAATTTACAAGCCCTGCTGTCGATGCTTTTTCACCGTGCCAATAGACGAGCATACTGTATGTATACGTTCCTGGTTCGTTAGGCAAGCCCGCTTTTATTGTCTCTCCATTATAAGACCATTGATCGTGATACTCTGGTATTTCATCGATCGATAGGTTGATCGTATTTGGCTTTGGGGTTTCGTGGAACGTGATGGCAAGATTGTCACCAATCTCAGCGTGATGATGAGTTGTCGCTAATTTATCGATCGTTAACTCGTAACCACTTTCTCCTATAGTATCCAGGCACTCTTCAGATCCCCAGCAGATTGTTTGTGTTTCGAAATCGATTGATGTACCGTTAATTTTTACTTCTGGCACATGAACCTCTGTATTCTCTAATTCATTTGCACAGCTTACTAGTAAAAACAAATAAGCTAGTAATAAGATGAACCTCATTAAATATTTTATCAAGCTTCCCACTCCTTATTTTAAAATAAAGGTTGTTCCTCTATCATAGCGACTGAAAATTCCAATGTTTTTATCTTGCTGTAATATAACAGTACAATGAATAACACATAAAAACAATATCATTCCTTAGTTTTACCTACTTATTTAAGAAAAGAAACAGTACCCAAAATTGGAAAAGTATTGCTCCAAGTAACAAAGTATGTTAATTTATTCACATAGTGACTTGGGTAAGGATATTCTATATCAAGGAGTTATGGTATCAGCTAGATCAGTCATGTTAGGTCCCACACTAAGTGTTTTTCTTTATAGTTTAAGATAAAATTTATGAGGTGATTGTAATTGTTCGATGATCAACTTTTAAAGCTGCTTTTAACTTTTATTCCAGGTGTTATTTTAATTATAGGTGGTTACCTGTTTCAAAAATATAAAAAACTTTCTTGGAATATTCCTCTGTACTTTTTGTTTAGTTGTAAACAAAGAATCAATGTCAAAGTAGGCCGACTGTGGGTAATATTAGGTTTACTTACAGATTTTCCGAACGAGAAGCCCATCGTCTTTAGACATGAGATGATAGTGAGGTCGGTCAAGGGATAGCTTTCTGCTATCTCAATTGACCGAAATTTTCACTATCTATATTTTTATACATTTGTTGCCGTTCGTGTTGTTAATTGATACAATTTGGTTATGGAAGAA
>DUPD01000084.1 GCA_012838505.1 Bacilli bacterium
CGAGTTGAACATAATGCAGACAAGTTCGGCGGAATGCAGACGAGTTGAACATAATGCAGACAAGTTCGGCGGAATGCAGACGAGTTGAACATAATGCAGACAAGTTCGGCGGAATGCAGACGAGTTGAATGAAATACAGTCAATTCTGTTCGAGCCACAGAATCAAAAACTCCCTCACGTCATATTTCTGTGAGGGAGTTGCATATATATAAATTATTGGATCGCAAACATGATTTCTGCTTCGCAGGCGATTTCGCCGTCGACGGTGGCTTTGGCGCGGCCTTTTCCGATTGGGCCTTTTAGGCGGATGATTTCAACTTCGAGGGTCAATACATCGCCTGGTCGAACTTGTCGTCTGAACCGTGCTTTATCGATGCCGGCGAGAAAGCCGATTTTTCCTTTGTTTTCTTCTTTGCTTAAGATTGCAACGGCTCCGGTTTGTGCGAGTGCTTCTAGGATTAAGACGCCTGGCATGACTGGATAGTCGGGGAAGTGGCCTTGGAAAAATGGTTCGTTGATGGTGACGTTTTTCTTGCCGACGACTCGGTTTTCTTCGACCTCAATAATTTGATCGACTAATAAAAATGGGTAGCGGTGTGGAATAATCGCTTTAATTTCTTCACTGTTTAACATCGTTATCTCGCTCCTTTAGTACCTGGTATTTATTTGGTGAAAATTCTGTCTTCTCAATTCGGTAAAAAAGCAGGTTAACCGGTTTTCGATTAAACTGCTTTTGTTTTTTTAATGAAAAATTCTCCAACGTGATGTTCCGTTATTCGACTCCTTTAATGATGTCGAGGACTTTTTTCCAGAAGTCAAAAGTGAGCACTTCCAAGGCGTCGGTTCCGTCACCGAGGATTGTGTATCCGACGATCATACCTAGAATGAGTGCAAAAACGGCTAGCAAGAAAATCACAACCAGGCGAAGCCAGATCGGGAAAATACGGCGAATTGGAGTTTCTTCTCGTTTTCGCTTTTGTTTTTTCTCGACGTGTCGATTGATCCGTTTTTGTTGTTTCGCTTGAGTTTGTTTTTCTTGTTCAGTTACATTGGTACTTTGCATAGGTAGAGCTCCTTAGCGTAGTTGATTAATCAACCCGCGCATTTGATCGTGCATTGTAATTGTGCGTGCGTTATATTGGTAAGCACGTTGTGTTTGTAATAATTCTGCCATTTGTGTCGCGAGATCGACGTTTGATTGTTCAAGTGTACCACTTTGGATCTCGTTATCAAATTGAGCAACTTCGGTAACAATATCTTCAGCAACGTAAGCCGCTTCTGTTAGATCTGGTAAACGGAAGAGGTTTTTTCCTGCTGGTTCTAAAAATTGTGGTCGGACCGCTTCAACAAGTGCTAGTCCGTCTTCAACAAATTCTGTTCCGCCACGAAGTGTAACAATTTGTCCGATTTCGTTAATTCGAACGTCTTCGATATTTTCATCAAAAATAATTGCCCCACCAGTTTGTCCAATCACTGGGTGACCGTCGCTAGTCGTTAGCATCAGCTGTCCACCATCGATTGGTTGCAAGTAGAGTGTTCCGTCACGTGTGTAGCGTGTTTCGGTGTTGCCATTTTCGGTCACTTCGATCTGCAATAAATGGTTGTCGCGTAGTAATGCGATATCTAAACCGCGGTTCGTTACATTTAACGCACCGGCTGATAGATTGATATTCGTATGGCCAATGCGTGCGCCTGAACCTAAGCGAATCCCGTGTGGTGTTTGTCTACCTGGTGCGTTGGCAGCCTGATCTCTAAGGTTATCAATATTTTGATAGATTAGTGATGAAAAATTACCTGACTGTGATTTGTAACCACTCGTATTTAGGTTTGCGACGTTATGACTAATTAAATCCAATTTATTTTGTAGCTGTCCCATCGTAACGGCAGCTTGAATATTCATTCGGCTCATCTGATCTCGCCCCTTATGTTAGTCGTCCGATTTGATTAACAGCAATATCCATCGATTGATCGTAAGCTTGAACGACTTTTTGGTTCGCTTCAAACAATCGGTAGGCTTGCATCATGTCCGTCATTGTTTGAACAAGGTCAACGTTTGAGTTTTCTAAATAGCGCTGTTGGACTGCAAAAGATACTCCGGCCATACCACGCGCGTCAACCGCTTCGCCTGCTCCTTCTGTAAATGTGAACAAATCATGATCATCTTTAATCAAATCATTAACATTTTCCGTATAGGCAATATTTAATGGAATCATTGTGCCACCGATTTCGAGTTCCCCTTCTCTTGTGACACTGAACACTTGTCCATCTGTGAAAATCGGTTCTCCTGCTTGGTTTAAGACATAGTAACCTTGATTCGTTGTCAAGTAGCCTTCACCATCAATGGTAAAATTCCCATTTCGAGTGTAGCGAACATCCCCGTCTCCATTTTGTACGGCGAAAAATAATCCGCCCGTTTCATCTGGTAACTCAACGTTGATCAACGCCATATCCGTTGTCATACCGGTTTCCTGAAGGCCACCTTGTTGGTGATCGGCAATTGTTTCTTGGACATATACGCCTGTATTCAACGAGCCAATTGCTTGTTGAGTCGGCACCGAAAACGGTCGAGTCGTCGGAATATTTTCTTTCCCTATTCGGTTAATCAGCAGTTCGGGAAATGCTCGAATCGCTGCTTGATCCTGTTTAAAACCAGGTGTTTGTGCGTTTGCTAAGTTATTCGACAATGTCTCTTGACGACGCTGTTGCGCCTTCATCCCGCTTGCCGCTGCATAATATCCTCTTAACAAGTCACCTCTCCCCTTCCATGACAAATAAGCATCACCCCTATATTAGCATAAATCCTGCAATATTGGGCAATTTCAATGATTTTTTATCAAAAATTGTGGAATTTTTGGCTGAGAAAATTAGATAATTGATTTTCTTTCGATTTTGTCGATATTTTCTAACATCATGCCTGTTCCTTTTGCGACGCAGTGCATCGGTTCTTCAGCTAAGAAGACTGGGACTTTGAGTTCTTCAGCTAGTAGTTGGTCGATGCCGTGAATGAGTGCGCCGCCGCCTGTTAATATCACGCCGCGATCGATGATGTCGGCTGATAGTTCTGGTGGCGTTTTTTCCAAGACATTTTTGGCTGCTTGGACGATCACATGGACTGATTCGCGTAGTGCTTTTTCGATTTCGGTTGATCCGATTGTGATTGTTCTTGGTAGGCCTGAGACCATGTCACGGCCGCGGATATCGATTTCTTCGTTGCGTCCGTTTGGAAAAACTGTTGCAACGTGGACTTTAATGTCTTCGGATGTCCGCTCACCAATGAGTAGTTTGTAGTGGCGTTTGACGTAGTTCAAAATTTCGTTGTCAAATTTGTCTCCAGCCATTTTGATCGATTGGGCGGTAACAATGTCGCCCATTGATAGGACGGCAACATCTGTTGTTCCTCCGCCAATGTCAACGACCATGTTTCCGCTCGGTTGGAAAATATCCATTCCTGCACCGATGGCGGCAACTTTAGGTTCTTCTTCTAAGTAAATCTTTTTACCGCCTGCTTTTTCTGCGGCTTCTTTAATCGCTTTTTGTTCAACTTTTGTAATATTAGTTGGGCAGCAAATAAGCATGCGTGGTTTTGAGAACATGCCTTTTACTTTAATTTTATTTATAAAATATTTTAGCATTGCTTCAGTCACGTCAAAATCAGCGATAACACCATCTTTAAGTGGGCGAATCGCTTCAATATTTCCTGGCGTTCGACCGACCATTCTGTGGGCTTCTTCTCCAACTTCTAATACGCGGCCTGTCGTCCTGTCCATCGCGACAACTGAGGGTTCATTTAATACGACACCTTTTCCTTTTATGTGAATCAAAACATTCGCTGTACCTAAGTCAATTCCAATATCTCGTGCAAACATGTGTACGATCCTCCCTATGTAAGTATCTTCCGATATATTCTTATGCATCTAATAATATATAATAACATATATAGACAAGTAAAGATAAACTATTTTGATTAGACTATGTCAAATTTCAAAATTCATTTATTGTTTTTGAAAATTTAGTTGATTTGTTTTTTTGCGAGAGAAATGTAGAGAGGATCAATGGCGTTGCTTAGCCACGTATCGACTGTTGTTGGTATTTGCGCTTAGTCGCTTCACCACCTCTTAAGTGGCGGATCGATTTGTGGTATTCGAGAATTTGTTTTAATTCTTTGGCAAGAGTGGGAGTGAGCTCGGGCAATCGATCTGTTAAATCTTTGTGAACAGTGCTTTTCGAGACGCCAAATTCCTTCGCGATTGTTCTGACTGTTTTTCGGGTGTCAATAATGTATTGCCCTGTTCTGAGTGTTCTCTCCTTAATATAATCATGCACATCATTTGCCTCCTCTTGTTGTCTGGTCAAGGTGTGGGAGTTTGGATAGCACGAATGGATACTGACTGATTCAGTTGTGATTGTGAAAAATCCTCAGACCTTCTTCATTGTTTGTACCATTTTATTAATTAAAACGGTTGAATATGCGTGATGGAGCATTTTTATTGCGCGTTGTGCGGTTGTGGGCTTGCGAGGGGGATTTATTACGCGAACAGAGTGGTTGGGGTGGGATTTGGATCTGATTGGGGATTATTCGCGTTACCCCTGTGATGAGTTTTTCGTCGAGACAGGGCACGATTAGGGGTTATTCCTGTGATACCAGACCGAATTACTGAACGGTCGATGATTAGCTTTTATTCGTGACAGATCTATTTGATTATAACATGATCTCTGACGATTAGCTCCTATTCGTTAGAAATCCCCATGATCAGGATCACGATCTCTGACGATTAGCTCCTATTCGTTAGAAATCCCCTTGATCAGGATGACGATCTCTGACGATTAACCCCTATTCGTTAGAAATCCCCTTGATCAGGATGACGATCTCTGATGATTAACCCCTATTCGTTAGAAATCCCCTTGATCAGGATCACGATCTCTGACGATTAACCCCTATTCGTTAGAAATCCCCTTGATCAGGATCACGATCTCTGATGATTAACCCCTATTCGTTAGAAATCCCCTTGATCAGGATGACGATCTCTGACGATTAACCCCTATTCGTTAGAAATCCCCTTGATCAGGATGAC
>DUPD01000085.1 GCA_012838505.1 Bacilli bacterium
AAATAAAGATGAGGCAGTTGAATTACATTGTCCTCACTGTAATGGCACGATGATTGAAGCGAGATAAAATCCCAAGTAAATATTGTTTACTTGGGACGTGATTTAGTCGCGATAGCGACTTTGTTCAGTCATCTCTTAATAATTGATATTTAAAAATGAGGATGTGGAAAAATGGTCTATAGTATGACGGGGTATGGTCAGACTGAAAAGTGGTATGGTGAGACGAAAATTCAGCTCGAAATAAAAACAGTTAATCATCGCTTTTTAGATTTGTCTTTAAAGATGCCGCAAATGCTTAATCCTTACGAAGACCAAATCAAATCCGTGCTTCGTTCATTTTTTATACGAGGACGAATTGAGTTATTTTTAACGATTGAAGGGAATGACTTTAATCAACAAACAATTACAGTCAATTGGCCACTGCTCGAGCAATATCAACACGCTTTAACCGCGATTCAAACAACTTATCCAAAGACAGCAAATCAGTTGATTCGAGGCTTGCCCGAATTCACCGATGTTCTTCAAGTAATCGAAAAAACAGATCAGGATGACTCTTTTTATGAACAAATCATTGAGATGCTTAAGACAACCTGTCAATCGGTTCAATCAATGCGCTTGGCAGAGGGTGAGAAATTAGCTCAAGATATTAGTCAACGTGTGGAGAAGATTGATCAATTAGTTAAACAATTAACTGATCAACGAGATGTCGCAAAAGACCAGCATTACGCCAGAATGGTCACTCGACTTAATGAGCTATTGGCGAAAAATAACTTGACGCAGGATGAACGTTTTTACCGTGAACTAGCGATTTTAGCAGAAAAGGGAGATATTTCTGAAGAATTGACTCGTATCAATAGCCATTTGATTCAAATCAAGCTTTTATTAGAGCAATCAGGAGAAGTTGGCCGGAAGATGGATTTTATTACTCAAGAATTAATTCGAGAAGCAAATACAATTAGCTCCAAAGCAAATGATCCACTCATTAGCGGATATGTGATCGAATTGAAGGCAACAGTAGAAAAGATTAAAGAACAAGTTCAAAATATCGAATAAACGTTTAAAAATCTGCTTGTTTATACTATAATAAGAAAAATGAGATAAAACTGCGAGGTGTTACATAGACAGAACAAAACTGATCTTAACCGAGGGGGAAGCTCAATTGAATTTAAAATTAATCAATGTCGGTTTCGGTAATGTTGTATCTGCAAGTCGGATTATTACGATTGTTTCACCAGAATCCGCACCGATTAAACGAATTATCTCAGTAGCAAGAGACAACAATAAACTCATTGATGCGACATACGGTAGACGAACACGTGCAGTTATCTTAACTGATAGCGATCACATTATTTTATCTGCAGTTCAACCAGAAACAGTTGGGCAACGAGTCTTAACATATGAAGAAGAATTGTACGATTAAAGAGGCTAACTAAGGATTATAGGATGTAGGAGGATATGTGCGTTGATTGAACAGAAAGGAATTTTATTTATTTTGTCAGGGCCTTCGGGTGTTGGTAAAGGAACTGTTAGAAAAGTACTATTTGAAAAAGATACGAGTTTACAGTATTCAATTTCGATGACAACCCGAGATAAGCGACCAGGTGAACAAGAAGGCGTTGATTATTTTTATCGCTCAAAGGAAGAGTTTGAGGAAATGATTAAAAATAAGCAATTGCTAGAACATGCTAAGTATGTTAATAATTATTATGGCACACCTCGTCAATACGTAGAAGAGACGCTTGAGAAAGGGCAGGATGTTTTTTTAGAAATTGAAGTTCAAGGTGCGCTACAAGTTAGAGAAAACTTCCCTGAAGGTGTCTTTATCTTCTTATGTCCACCGAGCTTAGATGAACTTAAGAACCGGATTATTAATCGTGGGACGGAAACAGAAAAATCGGTAATGAATCGTTTAAGAGCAGCGAAGGACGAAATTGAACTGATGGATGCCTATGACTACGTTGTTGTTAATGATCAAGTCGATCAAGCTGTTAATAAGATTCAAGCAATTGTTGAAAGTGAGCATTGCAAGCGTGAGCGAGTGGCAAGTCAGTATAAAAAATTGTTGGAGGTGACCCAAGTATAATGTTAGAACCATCAATTGATCAACTACAAACAAAAATTAATTCTAAATATACATTAGTGACGCTATCGGCAAAAAGAGCGCGTCAATTAAAAGACCACAATATTTTACAAATTGAAGAACCAAAATCAAAAAAACCAGTTGGAATTGCACTAGAAGAAATCTACGCAGACAAATTAACATACACTCCAGCTGAAGAAAAATAAGAGACAGTGAGAGACTCGTCTAAAAATGAACCCCTCGTTTGCCATTTGACAGACGAGGGGTATATTTATCTTTTTTATTAAAACTTCACCAACCGATTTAGAGTACAGTAAATCAGATATTAATTCTAGCAAAGGATGCGATTAGATGTTAGCAAATAAAAAAATTGTTCTCGGTGTGACCGGTGGCATTGCAGCTTATAAAGCGATTGCTTTAACGAGTAAACTCTCGCAAGCAGGAGCAACTGTTCAGGTAATTTTAACTGAAGGTGCACAAAAGTTTGTTACACCGTTATCGTTTCAAGCGATTTCAAGACAACCTGTTTATCTCGATACATTCGATGAACTTGATTCGGGAAAAATCCAACATATTGATTTAGCAGATTGGGCTGATTTATTTATTATTGCACCAGCAACAGCTAATATCATCGGTAAATATGCAAACGGGATTGCTGATGATATGCTATCAACGACTTTACTAGCTACGACAGCACCTGTCTATATTGCACCGGCTATGAATGTTGACATGTATCAACACCCTGCTGTTCAGGATAATCTTGCGCTTTTAGCTAAAAGAGGCACACATTTTATTGATCCAAATGAAGGTTATTTAGCATGTGGCTATACTGGTAAAGGTAGACTTGCTGAACCTGAGGAAATCGTTGCTTACTTACAAAGGGCATTATCAATTAAGCGACCACTAGCGGGGAAAAAACTCTTAGTAACTGCTGGACCCACTCAAGAACAAATTGATCCAGTCAGATATTTAACGAACTATTCGTCTGGCAAAATGGGCTTTTCAATTGCTGAGGCTGGGGCGCAAATGGGAGCAGAGGTTACCTTAGTAGCTGGTCCAGTCAATTTACCGACACCAAAAGGCGTCAATCGAATTGATGTCGTGTCAACAGACGATATGTACCAAGCGGTCATTAAGCATTATTCAGATCAGGATATTGTGATCAAGTCTGCAGCAGTTTCGGATTATCGCCCAGCAAAGCAAGCAAATGAAAAAATCAAAAAACAGTCCGAACAAATGGCGATCGAATTAGAACGGACACAGGACATATTAAAAACTTTAGGTGAGCAAAAAACAACACAATTTTTAGTTGGTTTTGCAGCTGAAACAACAAATGTTGAAAATTACGGCAAACAGAAGTTGATTGACAAAAACTTAAATGCAATTGTAATTAATGATGTGTCAAAAGCAGGGATTGGCTTTGGCTCTGACGATAATGAAGTATTGATCTTGGTCAATGATGGGACTGAAATAAAAATTGATCAGACAAGTAAACTCGCGATTGCCAATCAGCTATTAACTGAAATTTCACGGCGTTTAGAGGACAAAGAGCAGTGAACATTGCTAAAGTAGTCGTTGATGTACCCGCTTCACAAATCAATCGAGTTTTTGATTATTTAATTCCCGACCATTTGACAGATACGATCGAAGTTGGCATGCGTGTGATCGTGCCGTTTGGTCCGCGAACAATTATGGGGTACGTCTTAGCATTAACTGATCATTCCGAGGTCGAGGGGTTAAAACCAATCAAGAGCTTGATGGATATTGTCCCGATTTTAACAGAAGAATTAATTGAAGTTGGTAAATGGCTTGCTAACCATACGATGAGCTTTTACATTTCAACATTCCAAGCGATGTTACCGCAAGCATTAAAGGCAGATTACCATAAGTTGATTCATCGCCTGACAATCGACCAATTGCCTGAACCACTCGAACGTGTTTTTGCCGGTCGAGATTATCTTGATTTTGCTGAATTAGAAGCAAGTGACGTTCCATTATCACAATTTAAGCAATCACTTGATGATGGTGACTTAGAAGTTATTTATCAAGTCAAACGAAAAGACAATATCAAGAAACAAACATTTGTAAAAAGAATTAGCTCAATTGCTCAGTTAGATGAGTATGCAGCTAATTTAACAAATCAAGCAAAAAAGCAAAAACTAATGGTTGAGTTTTTAGTTGATTTAAATGAACCGATTTTACTAAAAACATTTCTAACAAAAATGAAAACAACGCGACAAACAATTAAGCCGTTAATTGATCATAATTTAATTACTCTTATCGAAGAAGAAGTTTACCGTGAACCGTATGATGACCAAGCGATTGATAGAACGGCTCCACTTAAATTAAAAGACCAACAAGCAGAGGCTCTAACCGCAATTAATCAATCGTTCGATCAACAAAAAGATGATGTTTTTGTTCTGCATGGGGTAACTGGTAGTGGAAAGACCGAGGTTTATTTGCAAGCTATTGCTCACGTAATGAATGAGGGCAAAGAGGCAATCGTACTTGTTCCAGAAATCTCATTGACTCCGCAAATGGTTAACCGATTTAAAGGCCGATTTGGTTCAGATGTTGCCGTGATGCACAGTGCATTATCAAAGGGAGAACGGTTTGATGAATGGCGTAAAGTTCAGCGTAAAGAAGTGAAGGTCGTTGTCGGTGCACGTTCAGCTGTATTTGCACCATTTGAGAATCTTGGTCTAATTATTATTGATGAAGAACATGAAGCAAGTTATAAACAAGAAGATCACCCACGTTACCATGCTAAAGATGTTGCGATACAAAGAGCGAAGCATCATAAGTGTCCGGTTATTTTAGGTAGTGCGACACCTACTTTAGAAACGTATGCACGTGCCAAAAAAGGTGTCTATCAATTATTAGAGATGCCAGATCGAAGTAACTTAAGTGAGATGCCTGAAATTGATCTCGTCGATATGCGTGATGAACTTCATGCAGGTAATCGGACGATGTTTTCACGGAAATTAATTGAGGCCATTAAGCAACGTTTAGAAAAACAAGAACAAATTGTTTTATTTTTAAATCGCAGAGGTTATTCAACATTTGTTATGTGTCGTGACTGTGGTGATGTGATTGAATGTCCTGATTGTGACATATCGCTTACTTACCATCGGAAGCAGAATCGCTTAAAATGCCATTATTGTGATTACCATGAAGCGGTTCCAAACAAGTGTCCGAGCTGTGAGAGTGATACGATCCGTTATTTTGGTACGGGCACACAAAAGGTTGAAGAATCACTGAGTCAACTAATCCCCGAAGCACGAATCATTCGAATGGACGTTGATACAACTCAAAGAAAAGGCTCGCACGAACGGCTTTTGAAGCAATTTGCTAAGAAACAAGCAGATATATTATTAGGGACGCAGATGATCGCGAAGGGTTTAGACTTCCCTGATGTTACATTAGTCGGTGTTCTGGCTGCTGATAGTCTATTTAATTTACCAGATTTCAGGGCGGCTGAACGAACGTTCCAATTGATCACCCAAGTGAGTGGGCGAGCTGGACGGCACCATCTCACAGGAGAAGTGATTGTTCAGTCATACACGCCAGATCATTACAGTATTGATTTTGCCAGAAACTATGATTACCAAGGATTTTTCGCTAAAGAAATGGCACTACGAAAAGCATTTCAATATCCGCCATATTATTATTTAACTTTAATTACCGTTTCACATTCAAATCCAAATCGTGCTCAAGAAGTCACTCGTGTGATTAGTCAGTTATTAAATAAACATCTATCAAATGAAACGAAGATTCTCGGTCCAACACCATCGCCAATTGAACGGATTAAGAATCGCTATCGATTTCAATGCATGATAAAATATAAATATGAACCGAATCAACATAATGTGCTAGCAAGAATTTTGCAATATTATGAGGATATGATGCGTAAGGAAGATTTATTAATTCAGATTGATCTGCAACCGTATCAATTAATGTAGAAAGAGGTTTTTTGATGAAGAAAATTGTGTTTATGGGGACACCTGATTTTTCTGTTCCCATCTTAGAGAAGATAATTAGCGAAGGCTACCAGGTCGTTTTAGTTGTTACTCAGCCGGATCGACCGAAGGGGAGAAAGCGTGTTTTATCAGCACCACCAGTGAAAGAAACAGCAATTAAACATAATATTCCTGTTTATCAACCGGAAAAAATCCGTGATTCATATCAGGAAATACTAACATATGAACCGGATCTGATTGTGACAGCAGCATTTGGTCAAATCTTGCCTAATGAACTGTTAGAAGCGCCTAAATATGGTTGTATCAATGTTCACGCATCGTTATTACCTGAATTAAGAGGTGGAGCTCCAATTCATTACTCAATTATGCAAGGGAAAAAGGAAACGGGTATTTCAATTATGTATATGGTTGAAGCTTTAGATGCGGGGGCAGTGTTATCACAAGTGACGATGCCGATCGATGAGGCAGACCATGTTGGTAGCTTGCATGATAAGCTCTCAGAAGCTGGATCAGATTTGTTAATTGAGACATTGCCTCAGCTATTTGCTCAGACGATTACCGCTGAAGAGCAGGATGATCAAAAAGCAACCTATGCACCAAATATTAAGCGTGAAGAGGAGATGCTTGATTGGACACGAACGGCTCAAGAGCTTTACAATCATGTGCGCGGACTCCATCCTTGGCCAGTTGCAAGCACAACAATTGAAGGAAAGAACTTAAAAGTTTGGTGGGCTGAACGTGGACAAGCAACTGCGTCTGAGGCGGTTCAGCCTGGTGAAATTGTTGAACTCACTCACGACTCGATCAATGTAGCTTGTGGAGATGGGGATATTCTGAAATTAACCGACATTCAACTTGCGGGTAATAAGCGCATGCTTGTAAGAGATTTTTTAAATGGAAATTCAGATCTATTTAAAGTCGGTCAAAGATTGGGGTTAACAAATGAGTAAATATCAATTGCGGACGAAAACGTTAGATGTCTTAGTTCAAGTAGGCGACGGAGGTGGGTTTAGTCATCTCCTAATCGATCAGACAATTGAGAAAATGAATTGGTCAAGAAAGGATCAAGCACTATTTACCGAACTTATTTACGGTACACTGCAGCGTAAGCTTACGTTAGATTATTTTTTAAATCATTTTATCAAACAACCTAAAAAAGTTGAGCAGTGGGTAAAATGGTTATTATACGTATCATTTTATCAAATGCATTACTTAGATAAAGTACCCGATCATGCAATTATTCATGAGGCTGTCGAAATTGCAAAGCAAAAAGGACATCAAGGGATTGGGAAGTTTGTTAATGGTATCTTGAGAGAAGCACAACGTCAAGGCTTCCCATCGTTTGAGCAAATTGAGGATCCGATTGAGCGGCTTGCCATCGAGACGAGCCACCCAAGCTGGCTCGTTGAACGTTGGATTGATTCATATGGCGAAGACCAAGCACGAGCGATTTGTTTTGCTAATTTGGAGACAAAGCCAATCAGTGTACGAATCAATCCACTCAAACTGACGAGAGAGGAAGCAATTGAACAATTAACAGCATCGGGATACCAGGTTGAGCAATCACAGTTTTCAGAGCAAGGTTTAATTATTGAAAAAGGTAATATCCTTGATCACGACTTGTTTAAGACGGGTGCACTGACAATTCAGGATCAAAGTTCAATGCTCGTTGTCGAGATGATGGATATCCAGCCAGATCAACTCGTCTTAGATGCGTGTAGTGCTCCTGGAGGTAAGGCGACACATATTGGTGAAAAGCTAAATAATACAGGTCACGTCCATGCTTATGATCTTCATGATAAGAAAGTGAAACTCGTGAAAAAGAAAGCCGAACAACTTGGCTTAATCAATCTACGAACAGCGGCTCTTGATGGCCGAAATCTGAATCAAAAATATGAGCAAGAAACATTCGATCGAATCTTAATTGATGCACCTTGTTCTGGTTTTGGTGTCATTCGTAGTAAGCCGGATATTAAATATTCAAAAACTGCTGATGATGTCGATCAATTAGCTCATGTTCAATATGAGTTATTAGAAAAAATTGCCCCATTACTCAAAAAGAATGGTAAACTTTTATATAGTACGTGCACAGTTGATCCAACAGAAAATGAAGTTGTCGTAACTGAGTTTCTAATTAATAATCAAAAATATGAAGTCGACCCTGATTTCTTTAGGGATCTACCAGACTTTTTAAATAAAGAAATTGAGCACTTACAGGTTGGCATTCAAATTTTCCCAGATGAATTTAATTCTGATGGTTTCTTCCTGACTCGATTAAGAAGAAAATCAGACGAGGAATAGTTTTGTTGGATGAATTAACTTTAGATCATGCGAAGAGGTGAGTCATCATATGAAACAGTTTTTTATAACCGATCGTGGCAAAGTACGCAAGCAAAATGAGGATGCTGTCGGCTTGTTTGAAAATCGAGCCAATCAAACCTTAGCAGTTGTTGCAGACGGGATGGGCGGCCACAAAGCTGGTGATGTGGCGAGTGAAATTGCTCGTTCATATTTTTCTGATCAATGGCAAGCAACAGATAAATTAACATCAGCTGAAGAGGCAGAAGAATGGTTAGATGATCGAATTCGTCTAGCTAACCAAAAAGTTTATCGCTATGCGAAAGAGAATCCTGACTGTCAAGGAATGGGGACAACTGTAATTGCTGCGATCTTTTTAGAAGACGAGATTTCAATTGCACACATCGGGGATAGTCGCTGTTATTTACTTACTGATGAATTGAAACAAGTAACTGAAGACCATTCACTTGTGAATGAATTGGTTCGCGCAGGTGAAATTACTGAAAAAGAAGCAATCGTTCATCCACGAAAAAATGTTTTAATGAAGGCGCTTGGTACAGACGAATCAATTGCGCCCGATGTGTTTACAATTGAGTGGCAAGAAGGGAATCGCTTTTTGATCTGTAGTGATGGTTTATCTGATAAATTATCAAACAGTGAGTTGGTTAACTTTTTAGCAAAAGATTTAACTGTTGAAAAAATTGCCGTGAATTTAGTTGATCGAGCAAATGAACTCGGTGGCGAAGATAATATAACTGTCGTATTAGTTGAGTATATTAAAGGAGAGGCGGGTGATTCCTCTTGCTAGAAGGACGTCTGTTAAATGAAAGATATGTCGTAAAAAAATTAATTGGCGGCGGTGGAATGGCGAATGTTTATCTTGGATTTGATAACATTCTTGAACGCGAAGTCGCAATTAAAGTCTTAAGACTTGAATATTCAAATGATGATGAGTTTATTACTCGCTTTCATCGTGAAGCACAGTCAGCTACGAGTTTGTCACATCCAAACATTGTTAATATTTATGATGTTGGTGAAGAAGATGATATTTATTATATGGTGATGGAGTATGTTGATGGACTGACTCTAAAAGAATATATTCAACGTTTTGGTCCGATTTCAATCGATGATGCAGTTGATATTATGTTGCAAATCACGTCTGCGATTGAACATGCGCATGCAAATCATATTGTTCATCGAGATATTAAACCGCAAAATATTTTAATTAATGATGACCGAACAGTAAAAGTAACCGATTTTGGCATAGCCTTGGCTTTAACTGCAACATCACTTACACAGACAAATTCAGTCTTAGGCTCTGTACACTATTTATCACCAGAACAAGCACGTGGTGGAACAGCGAATCGTAAGTCTGATATTTATTCGTTAGGTATTGTGATGTATGAATTATTGACGGGACGGATTCCTTTTACAGGTCAATCAGCGGTTTCAATTGCGTTAAAACATTTAGAATCACCACTTCCTTCAATGCGAGAGTGGGATCCATTAATTCCACAAAGCTTAGAGAATATTGTTTTAAAAGCAACAACTAAAGATCCGTTCCAGCGCTATCAACGAGTAATTGATTTTGAAAAAGATCTTGAAACAGCGTTAGATCCAGATCGCATCAATGAACAACCGTTTATTCCACCAAGTGAACCTGGTGATCAAACGAAGGCAATCCCGATAATAATGGATAATCAATTAACAAATGAACAAACAATCGCCAATCAGCAAATGAGTCAAGATACGACTCGTCCGATAGGCGTGAAAGATTCACAAACAAAACAACCCCGACCTAAAAAGAAAAAAATGTCGAAAAAGAAGAAAGTAGCGATTTGGTTATCAAGTATCTTTGTCGTTATTGTTGGTGCAATCTTAGTTGCCTTATTTGTTCTGCCTGCCCTAACACAACCAGATGATATCGAACTTGAGGACTTCACGGAAATGCATGTTGATGATGTGATTGAACGACTTGAAGAATTAAATCTCGACTATGAAATTGAAGAAATATTCTCAGAAGATATTGAGGCAGAGCATGTTGAGAGTACGGATCCAGAAGCGGGATCAATCGTCAAGGAAGGTTCTATTATCACACTTTTTGTCAGTCAAGGGATTGAACCGGTTCCACTTTCAGACTATGAGGGCCAATCATACAGTCAAGTTGAGCGGTTATTGATCCAAAAAGGGTTTGCTCCTGAAAACATTCAACGAGTTGATTCACACTCGTCTGAATTTACAGAAGGTCAGATTATTAGTCAGCAACCGGAAGCAGGTAGTCAAGTTAATCCTGCTGATACGGTGATTGTCTTTGAAGTGAGCATTGGCGAACGAAAAGTCGTACTTGAGGATCTTGAGGATATGACGATTCAAGCGGCTACACAGTACTTAGAAGATCGTGGTTTAATTGCTAATGTAACTGAAGAGCATTCAAGTACGTATAGTGAGGGTCGCGTGATTCGTCATTCACCACAGGCAGGTGAGGAACTTGAGTCGGGGTCAATTGTTAATCTGATCGTTTCATTAGGAGAAGAGGAGCTTTCACCTGTTACACATACATTAAAGGTTACGGTTCCATACACAGGGGATGCAAATCTACCAGAACCTGACGAAGGTGAAGATGATGAAGGTGAAGCACCTGCTCCAGTTAGTCAACAGGTCCGAATTTATATTTCTGATATGAACAATGAATTGACTGATCTTTATGAACAAAGCTCAATTAATAGTGATACTGAATTTACGATTCGACTTGTGATAGCACCAAATTCAACTGCAACATATAAAATTGAACGAGATGACCAAGTGATCGTTCAAAAAACGATTGCTTATGATGAAGTGGATGGAGGCTGATGAATGCGCGAAGGACAAATTATTAAAGCATTAAGTGGATTTTACTATGTACTAAGTGACGATATCGTTTATCAGTGTCGCGCGAGAGGGTTATTTAGAAATACGAAACAAACTCCTCTCGTCGGAGACTATGTGAAGTTTGAAGCGGATAATTTAACTGATGGTTACGTAACCGAACTATTACCACGTAAAAATGAATTAGTCCGCCCGCCAGTTGCTAATATTGATCAAGCATTGGTCGCTGTATCAGCTAAAAATCCTTTATTTAGTCCAAAGTTACTTGATCGATTTTTAGTGCTTACTGAGTTCAATCGAATTGAAGCAATTATTTTAGTGACGAAAATGGATTTAGTCAATGATGAGGAAAAAATCCCACTTATGCAATATATTGCGGACTATCAGAAAATAGGTTATCAAGTTGTGGAAATTTCAACTGAGTGGTCAGTTGATCAAACTTCTTTTACTAATTTGCTAAAGGACAAATCAACGGTAATTGCTGGTCAATCTGGTGTTGGGAAATCTTCATTTTTAAATTTATTAAATCCCGAACTTTCGATCGAAACAGCCGAAATTTCAAAACACCTGGGTCGAGGTAAACATACAACAAGGCATACAGAGTTAATTGAAGTATTTGGTGGCATGATTGCTGACACACCGGGATTTAGCTCACTAGACTTTGAACAAATTGAATTAGAACAATTGCCATTTTGCTTCCGAGATTTTGAGCAATATCGAGATAATTGTAAATTTAGAGGTTGTATGCACGTTAACGAACCAAATTGTGCAGTTAAAGCAGCGATAGCAGATCGTGAAATCACGCAATATCGATACGAGCATTATTTAGAGTTTTATCAAGAAATTAAATCAAGAAAGCCGAGGTATTAATATGAAAAAAATTGCTCCTTCTATTTTATCAGCAGATTTTTCAAAACTAGCAGACGAAATTAAAGAGGTAGAAGAGGCTGGTGCTGACTACATTCACGTTGATGTGATGGATGGTCACTTTGTACCGAACATCACGATTGGTCCTTTAGTTGTCAATGCTATTCGGCCAACGACAGATTTAATCCTTGATGTTCATTTAATGATTGAAAATCCAGATCAATACATTCCTGCCTTTGCTTTAGCAGGAGCGGACATCATTTCAGTTCATGCAGAGGCATGCACTCATCTGCATCGGACAATCACGTCTATTAAAGAGCACGGTAAAAAAGCTGGTGTCGTTATCAACCCAGCCACACCTGTGGAAATGATTAAACCGATTTTACCAGAGATTGATCTCTTATTGTTCATGACTGTTAATCCTGGATTTGGTGGACAATCATTTATTCCTGCTGTTTTAGAAAAAATAAAACTTGCTGACAAGTGGCGAAAAGAATTAAAGCTAGACATTGAATTTGAAGTTGACGGTGGAATTAATTCAGATACAGCCGAACAATGTGCGAAAGCAGGTGTTGATGTATTTGTTGCCGGGAATGCAATCTTTGGTCAAACAAATCGAAAACAAGCAATGGATGTCATTAGAGAGGCCATTAATGGGGCAGACAAATAAGCAGTTAAAAAGAATCGGAATTGTTGCAGGGGGACCCAGTGAGCGACTTGTTCATTTAGCCGATTACGAAATTGATTATTGGATCGGTTGTGATCGGGGGGCACTTTATTTGTTAAACAGCAACATTAATCCTAATCTTGCAATCGGTGACTTCGATTCAGTTGATGAAAAGGAATTGGAAGTGATTAAGTCATCAGCAAAAAACATTCAAATTCACCCGATTGAAAAAGATTTAACCGATTTAGAACTGGGGATCAATGCAGCTTTAAAACTGAATGCGGAAAGCCTATCTTTATTTGGTGTGACGGGTGGAAGAATAGATCACGAGTTAAACTCACTTTTTTTACTTGAACGTCTGATTGATACGGGGCTTAAGGTTAAAATCATTGACCAACAAAATACCGTTTCTATGTATCACCCTGGTCGATATCAAGTCGATCGATCAGAGCTTTATCCTAAAATTTCATTTTTACCATTAACGAAGCAAGTGACCGGATTAAATTTAACGCATTTTTATTATCCTTTAATTGATCAAACGATTAATCGTGGTGAGTCGCTAACATTATCGAATCACTTGATTGAGCAAATAGGTCATTTTTCATTTAACTCAGGCATATTAATAGTGATAAAGAGTAGTGAACAATCTGACTAATTATTTTGTTCGCTGTCCTGTTAGATCTCGTTAGGAGGGGTTCTCATGCGTTTTTATACGATAAAACTCCCTAAGTTCCTTGGAGGTATTGTCCGTTTCTTCGTTAATCTATGGCAAGGCAAAGAGCAAGATTAGAAAAAATAATAGCAGTAAAAGCAAATGAACTTGAACTGTACACCAATTGTTAACGATAACTAACAATTGGACGTACAGTTTTTTATTTAACCCTGGATCAATATACCGATATACATTAAGTCAAAATAAAAAAGCTCGAATTCACATATTGCTAGGTGAATTCGAGCTTTTAGGCGTTTAACTTAAACACGTTCAACTTTACCTGATTTTAACGCACGAGCAGAAACATAAACACGTTGAGGTTTCCCATCAACCATAATACGTACACGTTGTACATTAGCTTTCCATTTACGTTTATTTGCATTTAAAGCGTGTGAACGATTGTTACCAACACCTGTTTTTCGTCCAGTCACTACACATTTACGACTCATAATAATCCCTCCCAAATACGACTATCTACTACACATACTTATACAATTTATCATAAATAGATATCAAAAGCAATTATTTTTTAGTATTAAGCTTTTTGCGATGTCCTTGTTTTAGCTTTTGTGAACAAAGAAATAAGGAAGGCTTTTAACAAATAAGAACAGATTGATAGAAGAGGCGATTCCCTCAATGTTTCAACACAATAAGGGGAATCGTCTTTGTTGTTTTATCTGTACAGCATAGAGATTTGTAACCGAGATCAAGTTAGTTTATCAGGAGTGATGAAAAATGTTTTTATTTTACATCTAAGATAAAACCGTAATCTACACTCCCATTCGAATCCTTTTCTTCATCTTTATTTAACCACTCTACACTATATACGTAATAATAAACACCTTTTTCATCTGGAGCAGTAAACTGGTTTTCGTTTAGTTTTACTTCTATAACGTCATCGTATGGATTTTGAATGAGATATGCTTTATCCGGAGCTGGTGCGCTCTTGAATGTTAACGAGATTTCTTCGTCAACGCTTGCTGCAATTCGTTGTCCATTTTCTAAAGGAACCATGATTTCTAAACATTCTGTACGGGATTCGGATAAATTCCAGCAATAAGAGCCTAACTGAGAATTATATTCTTCACCTTTGACCTCGATAGTCATCTTTGGCGGCTTATCACCAAGTAAAACAGTATTTTCATTTGTGTTAATACAACCACTTAATATGCACACTAATAATAAAACTGAACCCATAACAAATGTTTTTCTCATAATTTCCCTCCTTAAATAAATATTACTATACTTAGAATCAATACACAATAGGGATGAACTTTAAGTTTACCGTTTTTTCCAGTGTAAATTGAATTTTTAATGATTACTTTATTTTTAGGTAAACTTTAAAAAATAACATAAAAAAGCTTCAACTTGTTGAGTCCCAACAGAGTAAAGCTTCATGGCTGAAAAAGTAACTGCAAAACTACGGATATTTAGAATGCCTTAGGTAATCGGGGGTTCGTGTTTTGATTAAGTGTCAAACTCAATAATTAGATCACAGAAGTAATTATTTTTTTATTTACACATTAAAATATCATTTTTGCAGCAAGGATTATCACTTGACACTAAAGTTGTTTTAGGTCAAAGTAATAATGAATAGATTAATGCAAACAATACTACAATTAAGGCTAATTTGTTAAAAACCTTTTATATTTACGAAAAGTATTGTAAAATGTTTAGAGATTAATTATTGTCAATGTTAAATTAGATCTAGAATCAGTTTGTAATTTATCGAGGAGGATATAAAAATGGCAATTGAGCTGACGACTAAAGATGGTCGGGTAACGATTACGAATGAAGTTATTGCAACTGTTGCAGGTGGTGCAGCAATTGAGTGCTATGGAATTATTGGGATGGCTTCAAAAAATCAAATAAAAGATGGCATTTCTGAAATACTTCGTAGAGAAAACTTTTCAAAAGGTGTCGTTGTTCAGCAAGAAGATAATAAGATAACAATTGATATGTATATTATCGTGAGCTACGGAACGAAAATCTCCGAGATTGCGCATAATGTTCAATCACAAGTTAAATATAACTTAGACAAAACACTAGGATTAGCTATTGATGCAGTTAATATTTACATTCAAGGCGTCCGCGTCCAAAGTGACAATTAAGGATAAAAGATCATTTACAGATCTTTTTCGTGAGAAATAAGGGAGGAAGCAGTTGTGGGATTAACTAAAATAGAAGGTGCAAAACTAGCTGAAATGGTTTTACTAGGCGCGAGTCACCTATCTAATAATGCAGATATGATTGATGCATTAAATGTGTTTCCGGTCCCCGATGGAGATACGGGTACCAATATGAATTTATCGATGACATCAGGAGCTAATGAAGTTAAGAAAGTATCAAGTGGCACTGTTTCAGAAGTGGCTAATGCTCTAGCAAAAGGGTTACTTATGGGAGCTAGAGGTAATTCAGGAGTTATTCTTTCGCAATTATTTCGTGGGTTTTCAAAAGGTATAGCAGATCTTGATCAATTAACAACAGAAACAATGGCAAAAGGTTTACAAAGCGGTGTTAGAACTGCTTATAAAGCTGTTATTAAGCCTGTAGAAGGTACAATTTTAACGGTTGCTAAAGATACAGCAAATGCAGCAGAGCAAATTGCAGAAGAAACAGATGACCTTGTTGAATTTATGGAACGTGTTTTAGACGCCTCGAAGAAATCACTTGAACATACACCTGAACTATTACCTGTACTTAAAGAAGTTGGTGTAGTTGACAGTGGTGGCCAAGGTTTAGTTGTTATTTATGAAGCATTTTTAGCTTCTCTAAAAGGTGAAGCTTTACCTGAGGTCGATATCGATCTTGGTTCAATGGATGATCTAGTCAGTGCTGAACATCATAAATCGCATCAAGACTTTATGGACACAGCTGATATTGAATTTGGCTACTGTACAGAATTCATGGTAAAATTTGAACAAGAAAAAACAAAAGATCACCCATATAATGAAGCAGACTTTCGAAATCAATTAGGTGAATTAGGCGATTCCTTATTAGTCGTTTCTGATGAAGACTATGTCCGCGTTCACGTTCATGTTGAGCACCCTGGTGAAGCCATGAATATTGCCCAACAATATGGAAGTTTTGTTCAAGTAAAAGTTGAAAACATGCGAGAACAGCACAGTGAAATCGTTGGAGATCAACCGAAACAGCAAGTAAAACCAAAAGAAGCCTATGGGATTGTTTCTGTAGCGATGGGGGCAGGGATTGAAAAGTTATTAACAAGTCTTGGTGCGACTGTTGTTTTAACAGGTGGACAAACGATGAATCCAAGTACTCAAGATATTAGTGAAGCAATTGAAAAAGCAAATGCTGAAAAAGTCATTATTTTACCTAATAATAAAAATATTATTATGGCAGCAGAACAAGCTGCTGAATTATCAGAACAAGATGTTATTGTTGTTCCAACGAAAACAATTCCTCAAGGGATGAGTGCATTACTTGCATATAATCCAGATGCAAGCTTGGAAGACAATCAAAAGAATATGTCTGAAGCATGTGATTACGTGAAAACAGGTCAAATCACCTATGCGGTCAGAGATACACAAATTGACGGTTTAACAATTGAAAAAGATAATTTTATGGGGATTATTGATGGCTCAATTAAAGCAACTGATCCTGATAAAGTTACGGCAACGAAGAAGTTAATTGCTGATTTAGTTGATGAAGAAGATGAAATTTTGACGATTTTACAAGGCGAAGATTCAACCGATGAAGAAGTCGAAGAAATAGTCGCTTATATTGAGGAACAATACCCAGAACTTGAAGTTGAAACACATCAAGGAAACCAACCGATTTATTCTTTCATTTTCTCGGTTGAATAATTTTAACGAATAATCCAACAAGAGTGCTTCGGAGAACTGCTTCGAAGTACTTTTTTTATTATGTTATTTGTTCAATATAGATCGATAGGATCAATCATTAAAAATGTGTATAATTAAATCAGTTGAATGAACAATTATTATCTGAATTTAAATATCTTATATGAAGGGGGGAGGGTGATGGTACATCATCGATTAGTTAGTGAAGTAAAGGGAGTTGGGCCGGCACTAAGAGACAAGTTTGCGGAATTAGGGATTGAGACCGTTGAAGATTTGATGACAACCTATCCTTCACGTTATGAAAACTTTGAGGTCTTACCAATTACTGAACTTGTTCACGAACAGAAAGCAACGATCGAAGGAATCGTTTTAAATGAACCTGTTGTTTCATTCTTTGGCCGAAAAAAGTCACGATTAGTCGTTCCTATTCAAGTTGACGAGGTTGTCGTTAAAGGTGTGATGTTTAATCGCGCTTTTGCAAAAAAACAATTAACTGTCGGTGAAAAAGTGACAGTGACTGGTAAATGGGATCAACATCGTCAGCAAATCACAATCAGTCACTACAAAGTCGGTGAAAAGTCGACAGGGGAGATTGAACCTGTTTATATGCTACGCCAAATCATCACACCATTCCAATTTAAAAAAATTATTAAACAAGCGTTTGAACAATTTCGTGAGCAAATAAATGAAATCCTACCGACACGTTATCTAGACGATTACAAGTTAATCAATCGCAGATTTGCAATCGAACAGATGCATTTTCCGAATGATGTTGAGCACTTAAAACAAGCAAGAAGACGGTTAATTTATGATGAATTTTTAATTTTCCAATTGAAAATGCAAGCGCTCCGGAAATTTAATCGAGAGCGAACAAGTGGGAACGTTAAAGCTTATCCAGAAGGTCAGTTAACGGAATTTATTGACCAGTTACCATTCGAATTAACTGAGGCTCAAAAGCAGGCAAACAAGGAAATTTTGACGGATATTAAATCTCCATATAGAATGCATCGATTGCTACAAGGAGATGTTGGATCAGGGAAAACCGTCGTTGCTGCAATCGCGTTGTATGCAACAATATTAGCAGGTTTTCAAGGGGCGATAATGGTGCCGACAGAGATTTTAGCTGAACAGCACTACCAATCTCTGACTGAGCTATTCCAAGATCGATTACGGGTTGAACTCCTAACAGGTTCAGTCAAAGGAAAAGAACGCAAACAAAGATTGGCAGCGATTAAATCTGGAGAAGTCAATTTAATTGTCGGTACGCACGCTTTAATTCAAGATGACGTTTACTTTTCAAAGCTTGGTCTTGTTATTGTCGATGAACAACATCGATTTGGTGTCAATCAACGAAAGATTTTAAGGGAAAAAGGGATCGATCCTGATGTGTTATTTATGACGGCAACACCGATTCCAAGAACACTTGCGATTACGAGCTTTGGTGATATGGATATGTCAATTATTAACCAAATGCCGGTTGGCCGTAAGGAAGTCGAGACATTCTGGGTTAAAGAAACGCTGATGCCCCGGATAATAAAGTTTATTGAAAAGGAAATAAAAAATGGTGGTCAAGCTTATGTGATTGCACCATTGATTGAAGAATCGGATAAAATCGATATTCAAAATGCAGTCGATCTGTATCATCAACTTTCATCCGCTTTTTCAATCCCAGTTGAAATTGGTCTTTTACATGGTCGATTAACAAACGCTGAAAAAGACGAAGTGATGCAGGACTTCGCAACAAATAAAATTAATCTTCTTGTTTCAACAACTGTTGTCGAGGTTGGTGTTAACGTACCGAATGCGACAATTATGGTGATTTATGATGCTGAACGATTTGGTCTTTCTCAATTACACCAATTAAGAGGGCGTGTTGGTCGTGGTGATAAACAGAGCTATTGTATTTTGATTGCTGACCCAAAAGGAGAAACAGGTAAAGAACGCATGCAGATTATGACGGAAACGACAAATGGATTTGTCTTAGCTGAACATGACTTAAAATTAAGAGGACCTGGTGAGTTTTTCGGTAAAAAACAAAGTGGTCTTCCTGAATTTAAAATAGCTGATCCGATTCATGATTATCGAACACTTGAAACAGCGCGAAAAGATGCGGTTGAAATTATTTTTAATGATCTGATCGAAAAAAGTCAAGAGTATCACGAGTTGAAGGAATATCTCAATCGGATTTTAGTTGAATTTAATGACGGCTTTGATTAAAAGGGTTGCAAAAAAAATATTTTTTCGCTATATTACTATTAGTACCTAGTCTTAATATTAAATAAAGATTAGAAATTGGGTGGTGCAAAAATGAGGGTACCAAAAAGGATCAGACAGGAACGTCTCAAAGAAAAAATTGATGAGACGCCATTTATTACAGATGAAGAGCTAGCAAAAGCTTTTTCTGTCAGTATCCAAACGATTCGATTAGACCGAATGGAGTTAGCCATTCCCGAATTAAGGGAACGGATTAAGTCAGTTGCAAAAGATCAATGGAATGAAACGGTTAAATCATTGCCAATTGATGATGTGATTGGTGAAATTATTGATCTTGAACTTGATAAACGTGCGATTTCGATATTAGATATTAAAAAAGAGCACGTCTTCACTAGAAATGATATCGCTCGTGGGCACCATTTATTCGCTCAAGCAAATTCATTAGCTGTTGCGGTCATTGATGATGAACTTGCCCTGACCGAAAAAGCGGAAATCCGTTTTAAGCGTCAAGTTAAACAAGGAGAACGAGTCATTGCCAAGGCACACGTCGAGCCAGTTGAAAAGCGACATCGCACACTTGTGACAGTTGATAGTTTTGTTGAACAAGAACTTGTTTTTTCGGGACAGTTCACGATGTATCGATCAACATAATAGAGAGAGGGTAAAATGATGAAGATTGTTATAGATGCAATGGGTGGGGATCATGCACCTCAATCGGTTGTTGAAGGAGCAATGCTTGCGGTTGAGTCGCTTGATCAAATTGAATCGATTACTTTAGTTGGTGACGAAGCAAAAATCAAACCATTCTTAACAGATGACCAGAAAATATCGATTATACATACAATGGAAGTCATTACAGGTGATGATGAACCAGTACGTGCAGTGAGACGGAAAAAGAATGCGTCACTCGTGCTGATGGCTAAAGAAGTTAAAGAAGGTCGAGCAGATGCCTGTCTCTCAGCAGGAAATACAGGTGCTTTAATGAGCGCTGGTCTTTTTCAAGTTGGACGAATTAAAGGGATTGAACGCCCAGCACTAAGCCCTACGTTACCAACAATTAATGGTAAAGGCTTTGTTTTTATGGATGTCGGAGCAAATGTTGATGCGAAACCTAAGCATCTCCTGCAATATGGAATTATGGGCTCAATTTACAGTGAAAAAGTCAGAGGCATTAGTCAACCTCGAGTTGGATTATTAAATGTCGGTACAGAAGAGGGTAAAGGGAATGATTTAACGAGACAAGCATATGAATTATTAAGTGATGCTCCAATCAATTTTATCGGTAATATTGAAGCGAGAGACCTATTTGATGGTGTCGCTGATGTTGTTGTAACTGATGGTTACAGTGGAAATATTGCGCTAAAGACGATTGAGGGAACCGCTGCAATGATGTTTGGCTTAATTAAGGAGACATTTATGTCATCACTAAAGACAAAATTGGCAGCTGCAGTTTTGAAAAAAGACCTTAAACAGTTAAAAAGCAAACTCGACTATTCTGAGTATGGTGGGGCTGGACTATTTGGCTTGGCGGCACCAGTTATTAAAGCGCACGGTTCGTCAAATGGACGGGCAATTTATAACGCGATTAAACAGGCAAGCCATACGGTTGAAAATAAAGTTACGGATATCATTGAAATAACAGTTAAAGAAACGAGCAAAGCAAACGGAGGACAGGAATGAAAAAATTAGCTTTTGTTTTTCCAGGTCAAGGCTCACAAAAAGTAGGCATGGGTCAGTCACTATTAGATTCAAATCCGGCTAATCAAGCTTTGTTTGATCAGGCAGACCAATTACTAGATTTTTCATTATCAAAGATGATCCAAGTAGGCCCAGAAAGTGAGTTAACGAAAACAGCTCATGCACAACCAGCACTCTTATTAATGAGCACAATGGTTTATCGTGAATTATTGAAGCGTGAGATTAAACCGTCTGTTGTTGCGGGCCATAGTTTAGGGGAATATAGTGCGCTAGTTGCTTCGGGCGTGTTAGAATTTGAAGATGCGATTCCACTTGTTCACGAGCGTGGCAAGTTAATGGAGCAGGCTTACCCAGCAGGAGCTGGTGCGATGGCAGCTGTTCTCGGGTTAGATCAACAAACCATCGAGCAACAATTAGCAGGCTTAGATGAAATTGTTGACCTAGCAAATATCAATTGTCCAGGTCAGATCGTTATTTCAGGTACAAAAGCAGGTATAGATCAAGCAATTCCGTTGTTAAAAAATTCTGGTGCTAAACGAGTGATTCCACTTAATGTGAGTGGACCGTTTCATTCACGATTAATGCGAGAAGTAGCGGAAAACTTCAAAGCTGTTTTAAGTCGGGTGAGTTTTTCACAACCAACGATTCCCGTATATTCAAATGTGACAGCTAAGCAAGTTGAAAATGCAGATCAAAGTAAAGAATTACTTGTTAAACAGCTGTATTCACCAGTTAGGTTCGAGGAAATTATTGAGGATTTACTTGAGCAAAATTTAGATGCGATTGTTGAAGTTGGTAATGGTAAAGTATTAGCAGGCTTAGTGAAAAAAGTATCAAGACGTGCCCAAGTTTTTTCAGTATATGATCAAGTATCACTCGATCAATTAACTGAATGGTATCGGGAGGGTGAATAAGATGGCAAATAAAGTAGCACTAGTAACGGGTGCCTCGCGTGGAATTGGGCGAGAAATTGCCCTGGAATTAGCGAGAAAAGGCCATGCAGTCGCGATTAATTATGCTGGTAACGAAGCAAAAGCAAATGAAGTCGCTGAGGCAGTTCGAGAACTTGGTCAAAAGGCACTCGTTGTAAAAGCTAATGTTGCAAATGAAACTGAAGTTAAAGAGATGGTTAAATTGGTCATTCAGGAGTTAGGTTCGCTTGATGTGCTCGTTAACAATGCAGGGATTACACGTGATAACTTGATGATGCGCATGAAAGAAACAGAGTTTGACCAAGTGATAGATACGAATTTAAAAGGTGTTTTCTTCTGTATGAAGACGGTGAGTCGCCAAATGATGAAACAACGCTCAGGTAAAATTATTAATCTTTCATCTGTTGTTGGTTTGAGTGGTAATCCGGGGCAAATTAATTATGTTGCTGCAAAATCTGGTGTCATTGGTATGACAAAAACAGCGGCTAAAGAGTTAGCATCGCGAAACATTACTGTTAATGCGGTTGCACCAGGTTTTATTGATACGGACATGACTGAGCAGTTAGGTGAGTCAATTAAAGCCGAATTATTTAAACTGATCCCATTGCAAAGGCTTGGAGCTGTCGAAGATGTTGCCAAGACAGTCGCCTTTTTAGCATCGGATGATGCGAGTTACATAACTGGTCAGACGATTCAAGTTGATGGTGGGATGGTTATGTAAAAAAATAAATCCTTTAAAGGAGGTGAAAAGAATGTCAAATACATTTGAAAGAGTTAAACAAATTGTCATTGATCGACTAGACGTTGAGGAAGACAAAGTTACTTTAGACGCTTCATTTCAAGAAGATTTAGAAGCTGATTCACTTGATGTTGTTGAACTTGTTATGGAATTAGAAGATGAGTTCGATATGGAGATTGCTGATGAAGAAGCTGAAAAAATTGAAACAGTAGGCGATGCTGTTGAATACATAGACAGCCAGTCGTAAAAAATACTAACAAGGTCTCGTTAATTTTTAACGAGACCTTTGCATTATTTAAAAAGACAAGCTAAAATATATTAAAGTGAATAGGAGGTATTTTATGCAATGAATTTCACTGCATTGGAAAAAGAGTTAGCGATTACATTTAAAAATCAAAACCTATTAATTCAGGCCTTTACACATTCCTCATATGTGAATGAGAATAGAAATAAAATTCATCGGGATAACGAACGTTTAGAGTTTTTAGGTGATGCGGTATTAGAATTGGGTATTTCTCAATACTTATATCGAACGTACTCGAATAAGCCTGAAGGAGAGTTAACGAAGTTGCGCGCGATGATTGTCTGCGAACCAGCCTTAGTTAAGTTTGCACTAAATCTTAATTTTGATCGATATGTATTACTAGGAAAAGGTGAGGAACGTACAGGTGGAAGAAAGCGACCCGCATTACTAGCAGATGTCTTTGAAGCCTTTATTGGTGCATTATATTTAGATCAAGATTTTAATGCGGTTGTCGACTTTCTACATAATCACGTTTATCCAGAAATTAAAAACGGGATTCTTCTTGATGCACTTGATTATAAGAGTCAATTACAAGAGCTGATTCAGCAAGATAAACAGAGTGAGATCAATTATGAGATTATTTCAGAGAAAGGTCCTGCACATGATCGAGAATTTGTTGCTCAAGTCAGAATAAATGATCAAGTGGTTGGGGTTGGCCATGGTCGAACTAAAAAAGAGTCTGAGCAACGTGCTGCTAAAAAAGCGTTAGACAAACATCAAACTTCAATTTAGTTGAACGTTGGCTTGTTTTTATGAAAGGATTCGTAAAAACGAGCCAACGGTAATATTTGACGATTGAAATCAAGCCTGAATGATCATCATTAGACGATCTTGAGTCAACAGCTGTCAAAAAACGTCCTCAAGCGATTATTTGCGGATCGCTGCTAATTCTTCAACAAAAGCCTCTTTCTCAGAGATACTTATGACTGATTTGTCAGACACATAATCATACAACCACTTTAAATCATCATACTTATTAATATTATAGTCTTCAGGATCAAGTAAACTGGTATTGGCTACATCCAGTTTCTCACCGATTTTTTCTAAAAGATAAGCTAAATTTGTTTGATTTGCTTCAGATAAGTCCATTCTTTGCCTCCTTTTTAATCTGCCCTACTATCAAAGCTCTCTTTATGATAAAATATATAGGTTGAAATAGAAAGAGATGATTGTTATTTTTAATGAAATAGGTGAAAAAACATGTTCTTAAAAAGATTAGAATCAGTCGGATTTAAATCATTTGCTGAACCGATTACGGTTGATTTTGTTCCAGGTGTGACTGCTGTTGTTGGTCCAAATGGAAGTGGTAAGAGTAATATTACCGATGCGATCCGTTGGGTACTAGGTGAACAATCCGCGAAATCATTGCGTGGTACTAAGATGGAAGATATCATCTTTCAAGGAAGTGATACACGTAAACCACTTAACTTTGCTGAAGTTACGTTAATTTTAGATAATCAAGACGGTACATTACCAATTGATTATCAGGAAGTGAGCGTTACACGGCGGGTATCTCGTTCTGGAGAAAGTGAATTTTTCTTAAATAAACAATCGTGTCGACTCAAAGACATTGTTGATTTATTTATGGATTCTGGTCTTGGGAGAGAAGCGTTCTCGATTATTGGTCAAGGGAAAATTGAGGAGATTTTAAGTTCGAAGGCAGAGGAAAGACGGACAATTTTTGAAGAAGCTGCTGGTGTCTTAAAATACAAAAACCGAAAGAAGAAGGCAGAGTATAAACTTGCTGAAACACAAGAAAATTTAAATCGAGTTGAAGATATTATTCATGAAATCGATGGGCAATTGGAGCCATTAAAAGAACAATCATCACGAGCTAAGGAATATTTAGCGCAAAAAGACCAACTCAAAGGCGCTGAAATAACGTTATTAAGGACAGAAATTGAGCTCTTACATAATGACTGGCAAGAGTTTTTAACGAAAATAAAGCAATTAAAAGAAACTGAGAATGATTATTCAGTTGAAATTCAAATTGAAGCAGCTGAGGTTGAAAAAGTTCAAACTGAGATTGAACAAATTGATCAAGTTGTCGAAAGCTTACAACAAAAGCTGTTATCACTAACCGAATCATTTGAAAAATTAACAGGTGAAAAAAACGTTATTTTAGAAAGAGCGAAATATACAACTGAAAATAAAGATAAGCTCATGCGTCAGCTTCATTTGATTAAGGAACAAATCGAAGCTACTAATCAACAATTAACAGTTGAACAGGCTCAATTAACGTTAATTACAAACAATCGTCAACAGACAACTGCGAAGCTAAAAAAACTTGAGCAACGGTTAATGCATAACGAAGATGAGTTAGAACAAGAAATTGACTCATTGAAAGCAGATTACATTGAAAGTCTTAACCATCAAGCAACGACACGTCACTCGATTAAAACAATTGAGCAACAATTGACACAGATCACTGCACAAAAAGAACGCAATCAGTCACAACAAACGACTGAGCATGATGATTATCAGCAGTTATTAGCGGTAAAAGAAAAATTAACTGATGAGAACAATAGTTTAAAACAGAAATTAACCACCATTCAAGACCAGCTTAAAGAAACAGAGTCTAATCAACAACAAGCAACAATGACTCTGCAAGACATGAGGGATAAGCTAGAACAAGGCCAGCGGCAAATTGATCGTCTCCAATCAAGAAAAGAAATGCTTGAAGAAATGAAGCAAGATTTCCAAGGATTTTACGCAGGTGTAAAAACGGTGCTTAAAGCGAGAGAAGAAGGAGAACTCGATCAAATTCATGGTGCTGTAATCGAATTACTTGATATTCCAGAACGTTACTTAATTGCTTTAGAAACGGCTTTAGCAACACAAGCACAACACGTCGTTGTGGGTGATGAGCAAGCTGGTCGTAATGCGATTGAATATTTGAAACGAAAAAATAATGGTCGGGCAACTTTTTTACCACTCGATGTGATCAAACCGAAAAACATCCCCGGACATTATTTAAATAATGTATCTGCACATCCGGGATTTGTGACAGTCGCCAATCAAGCGCCTAAAACAGCTTCAGCTTATCAATTAGTCGTTGATCATTTGTTAGGTCACACGATCATTGCTGAAAATTTAAAAGCAGCTAATGAAATTGCTCGTTTAACAGATCGACGATTCCGGATTGTCACCTTAGATGGAGATATTGTCAATCCTGGAGGATCAATGACAGGTGGTGCGCGCAAATCAACAAACCAGAATTTTTTCACGCGTGACAAAGAACTTGAAAAGTTAACGAAAAAAGTAGCTGAATTTACTGAACGTGCGAGTCAATTTGAGTTAGAAATTGTCCAGCAATCAAAAGATGTTGATCAATTGAAACAGAATTTGATTGATTTAAATGAACAGAGAGAACAGGTTCAACAACAGCTTCATCAAAACTTAGGAGAACAACAAGCGAATCAAATTCAACGATCACATCTTGAGAAACAATTGAAAATTGCTGAACAAGACCGTGTGCAAAGAAAATCAGAACTCAACCGTCTTCAGTCAGAAAAGCAGACAAATGAAATTCAGTTGAACGAATTGCAAAGCCAAATTGAAGCGATTCAAGCAAAAATTACTGAACTGACACAAGAACAGGCTAACTTTGAAGAAAATAAAGCATTGTTACAAGCTGAGCTTCAGACGCTACAAGTAAAAAGTGCTGAAGAAAAGAAAGAACTGTTGTACCAAACAGAAAAGGTTGAACAACAGCAAAATAAGTTAACCGAATTAGCGACTTCAATGACGGAAGTGAATCAAGAATTGACAGTCATTAAAGAAGCGGAAGCGAGTCTCGAGTTGATTACTGAGTTGGATCAAAAAATTGAGCGCAATGAAAATGATAAACAGGAAGTGACACGTGACATCCAAGTCAACCGTCAAGCACGGCTGACTCTAACGCAACAAGTAGCTGAACGTGAGGCTAAACATCGTACATTACAAGCGAAAAAACAGGCGCTAACTGATCAAAGACAACAGTTAGAAGTCAAGTCAAATCGCCTTGATGTTGAGCTGGAAAATCGTTTACTGCAACTTCAAGAAGACTATCAAATTAGTTTTGAAAAAGCACAACAAGACTACGAAAAGTCAGATGATTTGAAGTCGCTGAAGCGAAAAGTTAAACTGATAAAGCGAACGATCGATGAGTTAGGGACCGTTAACATCGGTGCGATCGATGAATATGAACGGATTTCAGAACGTTATCAGTTCTTAACGACACAGCAAGCCGACCTAGAAGATGCAAAAGAAACATTATACACTGTCATTTATGAAATGGATCAGGAAATGGAAGAACGTTTTGAAGCATCCTTTACTAAGATTAAAGCGGAATTTACCGAGGTTTTTAGTCAATTATTTGGTGGTGGACATGCGGAACTTTCATTAACGGATCCTGATCAACTTTTAACGACAGGTGTTGAAATTAAAGCGCAGCCTCCAGGGAAAAAAGCACAACAACTAGCACTATTGTCTGGTGGAGAGCGTGCGTTAACTGCGATCGCACTATTATTTGCAATTCTTCGTGTCAGACCAGTACCATTCTGTGTTTTAGATGAGGTCGAAGCTGCTTTAGATGAAGCGAATGTTGAGCGGTTTAGCAGCTACTTGAAGACGTATAGTCAAGATACGCAATTTATCGTCATTACCCACCGAAAAGGGACGATGGAAGGTGCAGACGTCTTATATGGTGTCACGATGCAGGAATCTGGTGTATCGCGGTTTGTATCTGTTAAGTTAGAAGAAACTGAACAATTATTAGAAGCAAAACTATAAAGGGTGAACTAGATGAGTTTTTTTAAAAAGTTAAAAGAAAAATTTTCTTCCACAAGTGAAAATAAGCAATCATCAGAAAAATATCAATCAGGCTTAGAAAAAACGAGACAATCATTTTCATCAAAGCTCAATGATTTAATGGCTCGCTACCGAAAAGTAGACGAGGACTTCTTTGAAGAACTAGAAGAAGTATTAATTTCGGCCGATGTTGGGGTTAATACAGTGATGGAACTCGTTGAAGAGCTAGAAATGGAAGTGAAACGTCAAAATATTAAGGAATCTGATCAGCTAAAAGAAGTGATTTCTGAAAAACTCGTTGCCATTTATATGGATGAGAACGAATCGATTCCAACGCTAAATATCCAAGAAGATGAGCTATCTGTAATTTTATTTGTTGGCGTGAATGGTGTTGGTAAAACAACAACTATTGGTAAGTTAGCCTATAAATTAAAACAAGAAGGAAAGAAAGTCATGCTAGTTGCCGGAGATACATTCCGCGCTGGTGCAATCGAACAGTTAGACGTTTGGGGCGAGCGTGTTGGAGTTGAAGTGATTAAACAAAGCTCTGGCAGTGATCCGGCAGCAGTTGTTTATGATGGCATTCAAGCAGCTAAATCACGTGGTGCAGATGTATTGATTTGTGATACAGCTGGACGTTTGCAAAATAAAGTGAACTTGATGAATGAATTAAGCAAAGTTAATCGAGTGATTGAGAGAGAAATACCGGGTGCACCACATGAGGTATTGCTCGTTTTAGATGCAACTACAGGTCAAAATGCACTCAGCCAAGCAAAAGTATTTTCAGAAGCAACAAATGTATCTGGAATTGTTTTAACAAAGCTAGATGGGACAGCCAAAGGTGGAATCGTTTTAGCGATTCGCAAAGAGTTAAATATTCCAGTTAAATTAGTTGGCTTAGGTGAGCAGATGACTGATTTACAAGTCTTTGATCCTAATGCGTTTGTCTATGGCTTATTTTCAGATCTGATCGATGCAGAAGCAGACTAAAACTTGACAAATGCTTTTGATTTCATCTACTATGCAAAATGTGAAGAGGTTTTACTTAACGAGGGGTGTTTTAAATGTTAGAGAAAACAACGCAAGTGAATTTTTTATTTGATTTTTATCAAGCATTATTAACACCTAAACAACGTGATTACATGGAGCTTTATTATTTAGAGGATCATTCATTAGGTGAAATAGCTGAACAATTTGACGTTTCAAGACAAGCGGTTTACGATAATATTCGCCGCACGGAAGCGATGTTAAAGAGTTATGAAAAGAAGCTTAAATTGTATGAAAAATTTGTTGACCGACAAGACTTGCTCAGTCAATTAACTGAGCATGTTCACAATCAAGAACAAACGAAGACACTAGAGATAATAAATAGAATTAAAGAATTAGATTAGGAGGTACCCCTTAATGGCTTTTGAAGGTTTAGCAGATCGACTCCAAAGTACGATAAAAAAAATGACTGGCAAGGGAAAAGTATCTGAACAAGATGTTAAGGTTATGGCTCGTGAAGTGCGTCTTGCGCTACTTGAAGCGGACGTAAATTTTAAAGTTGTTAAAGAATTTGTCAATAAAATTCGTGAACGAGCTGTTGGTTCAGAAGTGATGGAAAGCTTAACACCTGGGCAACAAGTGATCAAAATTGTTAAAGAAGAATTGACCGCACTAATGGGTGGTGAGCAAAGTAAAATTGCAGTTGCTGATCGACCACCGACAGTGATTATGATGATTGGTCTTCAAGGTGCAGGTAAAACGACAACGACAGGAAAGCTTGCAAACTTATTGCGTAAAAAACATAATCGCAAACCGCTATTAGTTGCTGCAGATATTTATCGCCCGGCTGCAATTGACCAATTAAAAACGGTTGGTAAGCAATTAAATATTCCTGTTTTTGAAAAAGGAACCGAGGCAAATCCAGTAGATATTGCAAATGAAGCAATTGAATATGCCAAAGCTGAGCATTTAGATTATGTGATTATTGATACAGCAGGTCGTCTGCACGTCGACACGGATCTAATGGATGAGCTCAATCAAATTAAAACAAGTGTGACACCTGATGAGATTTTTTTAGTTGTCGACGCGATGACGGGTCAAGATGCAGTTAATGTCGCTGAAAATTTTGATCAGCAATTAAATGTCACGGGTGTCGTCTTAACTAAATTGGACGGCGACACTCGTGGTGGGGCGGCCTTATCAATTAAGGCTGTAACGAATAAGCCGATTAAATTTATTGGTATGGGTGAAAAGCTTGATCAATTAGAAGACTTTCATCCAGAGCGAATGGCTTCTCGAATTCTCGGTATGGGTGATGTTCTCACATTAATCGAAAAAGCTGAAGCAACGATTGATGAGAAAAAAGCAAAAGAACTAGAAGAGAAAATGCGTTCAGCTAGCTTTGATTTTGATGATTTTCTTGAGCAAATGGAACAAGTGAAAAGCATGGGACCTTTAGATGAATTACTTGGCATGCTCCCAGGTGCAAACAAAATGAAAGGCCTTAAAAATGTTCAGCTTGATGATAAACAATTGGTTCATGTAGAAGCGATTATTAAATCGATGACAAAACAAGAGCGACAAGATCCAAACCTAATGAATTCGAGTCGAAAAAGACGGATCGCCAAAGGCTCAGGTCGCCCAATTGCTGAGGTTAATCGCCTGATCAAGCAGTTTAATGAAATGCGAAAAATGATGAAGCAAATGTCTGGTATGCAAGGTGGTAAAAAGGGTAAACGAAGAAAAGGTTTTAATTTTCCGATGATGTAATGTAAAAACACTTTACAGACTAAAAGTTTTCTGATACAATCTTAAATTGTGAAGATTAATAGGTAATGGAGGTGCGAAATATGGCAGTTAAAATTCGTTTGAAGCGTATGGGGTCAAAACGTAACCCTTTCTATCGTGTAGTTGTAGCTGATTCACGTTCATCACGTGATGGACGTATCATTGAGCAAATTGGAACATACAATCCGGTTGTTGATCCGGTTGAAGTTAAATTAGATGAAGAAAAAGCATTAGACTGGATGACTAAGGGTGCACAACCAAGTGATACAGTTCGTAACTTATTCTCTAACCAAGGCATCATGCAGAAATTCCACGATCAGAAAAATCAAAAATAAGGTAGTGTGATAACATGGAAGCCTTAATAACAACAATTATTCAACCATTAGTCGATCATCCTGAAGATGTGATTGTTACTGAAAATGAAGAGTCGAACAAAATCGTTTATCATTTAACAGTCCATCCTGATGATGTTGGAAAAGTGATTGGAAAAAATGGTCGAATTGCTAAGTCGATTCGTACAGTTGTTTATGCGATCGGTTCTGATGAAAAAAAACGTATTTATCTAGATATCATGTAAAACAGGGAGAGCATGTCTTTCCCTGTTTTTAATCTATTGAAGGGTAATTATTGTAGTTAATGAGTAAAGCAAGCTTTGCCGGTGATTTTCACTGCAGGTGGATGCTTTCCGCGGGCACGGCCTCGGGCGCACAGGATGTGGGTCACTTAGGCGTTGTCACAGGACGTGACGGTTTTAGCCTAAGATCCATAGTCACAATAAGGATCTTCGGACTCGTGGGACTGCGGTTACTCGTCCCATCGAAGACCTTTTGCTATTCCCGCTGGAGTCACCACCTTCCGTTACAATCACCTAGTTTGAGTTTAAATTTTAAACAATAATTATTTTATTAATTCCGTCTATTAAGATTTCAACAACTAATGCTATTTTGAAACTAAAGCAATTAAATATCAATAAACAAAGTAGGTGAATCGTAATGGAATTTTTTAATGTAGGTAAAATTGTTAATACTCATGGCATTAAAGGAGAGGTTAAGGTTGTGCGTATTACCGATTTTGATCAGCGGTTCCAACCAGGAAACGAACTATACTTATTCATGCCAAATCAAACTGAACCGATCAAATTAACGATTGAAAAACATAGAAAGCATAAACAGTTTGATATGCTCTTATTTAAAGGTCTTCACTCAATTAATGATGTTGAACACTTTAAACAAGGTATTCTCAAAATAACTGCAGATGACCAACATCAATTAGAAGAAGGCAGTTATTATTACCATGAAATTATCGGCTGTGAAGTAAAAACAACAGCTGGTGAATCACTCGGCACAATCAAAGAAATTCTTGCGCCAGGTGCAAATGATGTTTGGGTCGTCAAGCAGAAATCGAAAAAAGACTTGTTGATACCTTATATTGACGATATCGTTAAAGTAGTTGATATTGAACAAAAACAAGTGATTATTGAACCAATGGAAGGGCTGTTATCGTAATGAAAATTGATGTTTTAACCTTATTCCCTGACATGTTAGCAGGTGTGATGGGTTCATCGATTATGAAAAAAGCACAAGAACAAGGCGCAATTGATTATCAAGCAATCGATATAAGAAGTTATGCAGATAATAAGCATCAGAAAGTCGATGATTATCCGTATGGTGGCGGAGCTGGCATGGTGTTAATGCCCCAACCGATCTTTTCAGCTGTAGAAGCGGTTGAAAAAAACCCCAACAATCCACCCCGAGTGATTTTAATGTGTCCTCAAGGTGAACGCTATGACCAAAAAAAAGCTGAGAGCCTTGCAAAAGAAGAACATTTAATTATTATCTGTGGTCATTATGAAGGTTATGATGAACGGATTCGAGAACATTTAGTAACAGATGAAATATCGATTGGTGATTTTATTTTAACAGGTGGCGAAATTGGGGCTTTAGCGGTAATTGATAGCGTTGTTCGACTTTTGCCAGATGTATTAGGGAATGAAGCGTCAGCTGTCGAGGACTCATTTTCAACAGGCTTGTTAGAACATCCTCATTATACGAGACCCGCTGAATTTAATGGATATGAGGTGCCAGAAGTTTTACGTTCAGGTCATCATCAAAAGATCACCGACTGGCGGAAAAAACAATCCTTATTGAGAACGAAGCAACGCCGACCAGATTTATTAGAAAATTACCCACTGACAGATCAAGAAAAACAATGGTTAAAAGAAAGTGAATTAAATCGAGATTAAGCTTGTAAATGATCATGTTATATGATATATTTACTTTCGGACAAAAGGAATGCCTTTTGGATAAAACGATGTTCCGCTGACATGATTAAATGAGTCAAGAGCATTAGTTGAGAAGGAGTGTATACACATGCAACAATTAATTGCAGACATTACAAAAGACCAACTTCGTACAGATCATCCTGAGTTTCGCCCAGGAGATACGGTAAAAGTTCACGTTAAAGTTGTTGAAGGTGAGCGTGAGCGTATTCAGTTATTTGAAGGTGTAGTCATTAAACGCCAAAACGGTGGTATTAGTGAGACATTTACTGTACGTAAGATTTCTTATGGTGTTGGGGTAGAACGTACTTTTCCAGTACATTCACCACGCGTAGCTCAAATTGAAGTTACTCGCCACGGTAAAGTTCGTCGTGCCAAACTATATTACTTACGCGATCGTCGTGGTAAAGCAGCACGTATTAAAGAAAAACGTCTATAAAAAGAAAACAAAGGAGCTTGATAAAAATCAAGCTCCTTTTTTCAATCTATGGTAAAATAAATAAGAAAGCTTGACTTGAACACATTTATTTAATTAATAATTCGATAACATTAACGTTAGATGATGGTGGTGCTGTAATGAAAGAAAAAGAACAAAGTGAATGGCTCAGTTGGCTAAAAGCTTTAATTATCGCCCTTTTTTTAGTCTGGTTAATCAGAACTTTTTTAATTATTCCGATTGAAGTTGATGGTCCCTCAATGGAACCGACCTTACACAATGGTGACTACTTGATTGCTGAAAAAGTTTCTTATCGATTTTCAAGCCCTAAACGATTTGATATTATTATCTTTCGTGCAACGGCAGATAAAGACTATATAAAACGAGTTATCGGCTTGCCAGGAGAAGTAGTCGAATATAAAGACGATAAACTATATATAAATGATCAGTTTGTCGAAGAACCCTATTTAAGCGAACATATCGCTCAACTTCAGTCTGATACAATATATACAGTTGATTTTAACTTAACTGAAGACATTAGCGGTCAACATCAAACGATCCCAGAAGGCTACTATTTAGTTTTAGGGGATAATCGATCTAATTCTACTGATAGTAGAAGTGATTTAGTCGGCTTAGTTTCCGAAGATGATATTATTGGTCAAGCAAGATTTATTTATTGGCCATTTAAACGAATTGGTGTAGCAAATTAGAGGTGAGAACATGACAATACAATGGTTTCCTGGCCATATGGCCAAAGCAAGAAGAGAAGTACAAGAGAAATTAAAGCTCGTAGATTTTGTAATTGAACTCGTTGATGCTCGTGCCCCACTAGCATCACAAAATCCGATGCTTCAAGAAATTCTCCAACAAAAACCTAAAATGCAAGTATTGATGAAGAAAGATTTGGCTGACCCTGAAGCGACAAAAAAATGGCTTGAAAAGTTGCAAGCAGATGATGTTGAAGCAGTTGCAGTTGATGTTCAAAATCGTCAAGATATTCAAAAAGTAATTGAAACTGCTAAAAAAATGACTGCTGAAAAAATGGCAAACTTGAAAAAAAGAGGTGTCCGACCACGAGCCGGTCGAGCGATGATTATCGGAATACCAAATGTCGGTAAATCAACATTGATCAATCGTCTAGCAAATAGAAAAATTGCGAAAACTGGTGATCGTCCAGGGATCACGACAGCTCAGCAATGGATTAAAGTAAAAAAAGACTTTGAATTGTTAGATACACCGGGTATTTTGTGGCCAAAGTTTGAAGATCAACAAATTGGTTATCGTTTAGCCGCGATAGGGACGATTAAAGATCAAATTTTGTCAATTGAAGCAATTACTCGATTTACTTTGAAGTATATTCAAGACTCATACCCACAACTGCTATTAGAAAGATATCAACTAACTGATATTGAAGCTGATTATGAGCAGATCATCGAGCAGATTGGACGGCAAAGAGGGGCATTAGCACCTGGTGGTACCGTTGATCTTGCAAAGACGGCTGAATTATTTATTCGTGATTTTAGAACAGGTAAAGTGGGACCGATCACTTTAGAACAACCAGATAATTAATCAACTTAAAGCGCAAATAGATTTGGTTTGCGCTTTTTTGCTGACTAAAAGATCCTTTGAAAATGTCGATATTATCAATAACAGTAAAAAGGGGTTTATTCACGTTGAAAAATCAATCAATAGTAGAAATTAAACAGATGTTAGACCAAGGTATACTCTCAGATGAAGCGATCGAACAATTAAAATTAGATTCGCGAAAAGGTGTTCAACAAGCAGTGCAGAGCTATCAGAATAAACAAGCAAAACAAGCTCTTTTGATTAAGCAATTTCAAGCAATGAGAAAATATGAAGAAAAAAATTATTTAAAAGGTAAACAATTCATCGCTGGTATTGATGAAGTTGGCAGAGGACCTTTAGCTGGACCTGTAGTCGCGGCCGCTGTCATTTTACCAGAAAACTTTACGTTAATTGGTCTGACTGATTCTAAAAAACTAACGGTTAAGCAAAGAGAAGCATATGCTGAAATCATTAAACAACAAGCTGTTGCGATTGGAATTGGTGAGATCAGCCCACAATTAATTGACGAATTAAATATTTATCAAGCCTCAATCTTAGCGATGGAACGAGCTGTGGATCAACTGACAGTTCAACCAGATCATTTATTAATTGATGCTGTAGAATTATCTAATTTAGCTTATTCAAGTGATGTGATTATTAAAGGTGACCAAAAAAGTATTTCGATTGCGGCCGCAAGCGTGATTGCAAAAGTGTATCGTGATCAAATTATGGCTGAATTACATCGAACTTATCCTTACTATCAGTTTGATCAAAATCAAGGCTATGGTACGAAAGGGCATTTACAAGGTCTTGAAGAACATGGAATTACACCATTTCATCGTAAGTCATTTGCGCCGGTCAAAGATAAACTAAAAGGAGGCGGTGGTGATGGGACCACTCTTATCTAACGTATCTCCACAAATTCGAGCAATTCTGCAAGATCAACAAGCACAGTCTTTAACTTTAAGACAGGGCCAAGTTATGCTAGGTAAAATTAAAGAGCTTTTACCGAATAATGTTGCTGTAGTTC
>DUPD01000086.1 GCA_012838505.1 Bacilli bacterium
CCTGAGCCAAGATCAAACTCTCAATAAAATTGATTGAGTTGAATTAACTCGTTCTTGAAGCACTAGCTTCTGTTTACTTCTTTTCTTAACTTCTTTGGTTGTTTGGATTCAGTTTTCAAAGATCAATCGTTGCCGCTCATTTTTAGCGACGAGATATAATATACCACGTTATCAAAATGGCGTCAATACTTTTTTGAAAAAATATTTTTTTGTTGAAAGTTGAAGACTAAGTTCTTTCTTGACGTCATTTAGACAACAAAAATCAATATAGCACATTCAGAGATTTGTTGCAATACTTTTTTGCAATCATAAGTGTTTCTTTTTTAAAATTTGTAGTTCATAATGTATTTCTGTACTTCTTGATCTGTTGCCACACGTCGGAATAATTGAAATAACGTTTGATAGCGATTGCACATTGCTCGTTTAACAACCACATCAATCCGTGTATCTTCCATATCAAATATCAATTCATCCATTTCTTTCTTGATCATATACTCAAGCTCTCTCAACTCTTTTTCATTAACGATCATCCCAATCATAATCATCACTCTTTTCTCACTTTAGCTAAATTTAGCAACTTTTATTTTCTCTACTTATTATGTTCCCAATCTACCGAAAAGAAAACCATCATCACGCTTTTTTATTCATAATCTAGCGTTGGACATGCATAAGCTAAAGTAATCTTACTTATTAAAGGGGTTATGTCATGTCTTTCTTTATTACGATAAAACTAAAACAATTAAAAAAGCTAGGTTACCTTCTCGGTTTTGGCATTATGATTGTTACTCTGATTGTGATTAGTAACAACCTCGATTCAGCCGTATTTTCTTCAACAGAAAAACCAAGCGCTTTAATGAAGGGAGATGAAAATAATCGTGCCGTTAGTTTAACGTTTAATCTGACTTGGGGCGATCAAATGCTTGAACCTATTCTGGATCAATTAGAGACAGAGAGTGTGTCAGCAACTTTCTTTTTGTTAGGCGAATGGGCTGAGCATCATCCGCATCTTGTGGATTTAATCGTTGATCGTGGTCATGAGATTGGGATGCTTGGCTATCGCTATAAAAGTTATCTAAAACAGACGATTAATGATGTTCAAAATGACCTTTATCGAGCGAAGGATACATTCACTAAGCTAGGTTATCCTGATTTAACGTTAATTCGAACACCTAGCGGACACTTTGATCAAGACATCTTATCAACAGCGGTTAATCAAGGCTATCAAGTCATTGACTGGCGTGTTGATGCTGATGATTGGAAAACACCTGGAGTTAATCAGATTGTCGAACAAGTTATAACTAATACATCTAATGGAGATATCATTTTAATGCATGCATCTGATTCTGCTACACAAACGAAAGAGGCGCTAGAAACAATCATTCCTCACTTAAAAGAAAAAGGTTATTCATTTGTCACGATCTCTGAGTTAATTAGCCAAGCACAAATCGACACAAATTCAATTGAGTAAATTAACACATATTTATTGATAAAACTTCTCATATTAAGATTATCAATTTTATTTGAGGAGAGATCAACCAAATGCGAAAAGGTATCCTTTTATCTATCTTATTCATAACTACTTTATTGATCGGTTGTAACACAAATAGCACTCAATCTCAAAGCCCTGATTATGAGACAACAAAAAAATGGTGACGGATATTATGAAGTCTGAAGATGGAAAAAAAACCATCGTTGAAGTAATCGCAGAGGATTCTGCACAACAATTGTATGTTATTGAAGATGAGACAGTCAAAACAGCAATAGAAGAGGCATTAACTTCTGATCAGGGCAAGGAATTTTGGTCAAAAATGTTTACCGATCATGAATTTGTCAAGGCATTTTCAGAGGCAATGATCAGCCAACAAGAAGATGTCTTCAAGCGGTTAATGGCTGATGCAAGTTATCAAGAGAAGATGCTTGAGCTTTTTTCAAATCCTGAATTTGGTCAGATTGTTCAGTCTCAGTTAAAGAGCCAACAATTTAAAGGTCATTTAGAAGAAAGCATCCAACAAACGTTAGAGTCTCCATTATTTCAAGCGACCGTCACTGAGATCGTCATCCAACACGCTAAAAAAATTGTCAGTGAAGATAGTGGCGAAAGTGAGTCAGGTCAAGGATCGGATCAGAGTGGATCGAGTGGTGGCTCAAGTAATTAAACAGACCACCCGAGTAGATCAGAAAATCTCCGTTTGGGGTGGTCTTTGATAAATAATTAATAACTTAGTCTCGCTCTAAAATAAATTGAGCAACTTGTAAATAAATTTGACCGATTGGATCGATCTCCTCATAAATTGAGCTCCCTTGCTTTGATGGTTGTCCTAATGGGATTTGGGCAATAAGTGGTGCTTGAAGTTCGTCTGCAAGTGTTTTACCACCGCCTTGACCAAAAACGTACTCTTTTTCACCAGTTAGCTGACTTTGGAAGTAGGACATGTTCTCAATCACACCGATAATTTCATGATTCGTATTAATCGCCATTTTACCAGCTCTTGATGCTACGAAAGCGGCTGTAGAATGAGGTGTCGTTACAATCAACTCTTTCGAAGATGGAATCATTTGATGCACGGACAATGCCATATCTCCTGTCCCTGGTGGCAAATCTAACAATAAGTAATCAAGTTCATCCCATTCAACTTCGACAAAAAAACTTCGGAGCATTTTTCCTAAACGAGGACCACGCCAAATAACTGGTTCATTATCTTCGACGAAAAAGCCCATTGACATTACTTGAACTCCTTTTGCTGTAACAGGAATGATCCGATTTCCTTTTAATGTTGGTCGATCAGTAATTCCCATCATATCAGGGACACTAAACCCATAGATGTCTGCATCAACGATCCCGACTTTTTTTCCTAAACGAGCTAAAGCAACCGCAACGTTAACTGTGACTGTTGATTTACCAACACCACCTTTACCACTCGCAATAGCAATGAATTTTGTCTTTCCGTTATCAGTTAATAATGATGGCGGTTCGGATTTAGCTTGATTTAAGCGGGCGAGTTCTGCTTCAGTAAAGGCTTCAAATTGGATCGCAATTGACTCAACCCCGACACGATTAAACTTATTGACAATCTCCGCTTCAATTTCAGTTTGCTCAGGTGTGTTAATCTTCCCAATTGCTATTGTTAAGCCGATGTGATCCGTGCCCTTTTCTGCTTGAATCGCTCTGACACCGTTCGTCTCAGCTAAGGTTTTATTTAAGGTTCGATCAGTAATGGATTTAAGTAGCGCCATGACTTGTTGTTTGTTTAACACCGTTCAATCACTCCTCTTAAACAGTCTTAGGGCAAGTATATCATATTTAATTTCCCCTTAAAAATGGTCAATTTTGTTCAGAGAAGTATTCTAGAACGCCTAAATAAATACTCGCTGCCATTTCATCTTGGTAACTCGCTTGCTTGAGGAGCTCACGTTCATCGGGATTTGATAGAAATCCAATTTCAACTAGGGCAGCTGGTCGATTGGCATGTTTCAAAACATAGACCCCATTAATAGCCAAAGCTTGGCGTGTTGTATTTTCAAGATTCGTTCTAATCTGAGCTTGGATCGTTTCAGCTAAAACTTGAGATTGCGGTTGATTCGGATGATAAAAAGTTTGCGCTCCTCTCCATTGTGTTGATGGTAAGGCATTTAAGTGAATCGTAATAAAAATATCGGGATCCTTCTCTTCCATAAAAGCGACTCGATTTTTGATATCCTCAACTTTTCGTTGTGAAACGCTATTAGTCGAATCTTCTGCTAGATCACGGTCTGTCTCTCTTGTTAGATAGACATTAGCACCAGACTGCTGTAAATAATCGCGAAGCTTATGACTAACAATTAAAGCAATCTCCTTTTCAAGCGTTTGATCGGCACCGACAGCTCCACCATCCATACCACCATGTCCTGGGTCGACCACGATGACTTTTCCCGTTAATGGGAGTGCTAAAAAATCGATCGAGTCCATCGCACCTTTAATCGGACCACTTATATAATAGAGAATCATTAAAAATCCAATCAACCAAAACATGCTGATCAATCGCCTTACCATACGCCAAACCCCCAATCATCATTACTTTACTATATGGAATAGCTTGGCCAATTAGAACGATCGATTCAGTTTAAGTAAAAAAACTGAACCCCCAAATCATAATGGAGACTCAGTTTTTTAAAATGTGTTGCACCCATTTTTGAGCATTTTGATAATCTTGATAGACGACTTCTTGATCAAGTTTCAATCGTACAATTAGATCATCTAATCGCTTCCAATTCACTTCTTCAAATGCAACAGCAAGTTGATAAATATCAGTTAATAACCCTGGTTGTTCTAATAGGGCTTGTTCAATTTGATAGTCCAATGATAATGAATTTAACAGTTTATCGATGGGCTGTAATAAAATCGCTGGCAGTTGTGAAAAGTATCCGACTAAAAAAGCTTCTTGCTTTAAATCAGGAGCAACCTTTTCAGCAAGACTCTCGCACATTTTTGCCCGATAATATGAGCTCTTGATGAGGGCACTTGTTCCATCGATATCCCGACGTTGATAGTTTTCTCTTAAGGCCAAAATATAAAGCCATTTCTTAATTTCTTCTTGCCCTAACAACACAACCGCTTGATGAATCGAATATATACGAGTCATGCGGCGATAAAATGGTGAATTAATTAATTTTAATAATTTGTATGATAACGATAAATCCATTTGGATCAGATCAGCAACTTTAATCAAATCAAAATCTTTTTGGTCAATCTGTTGAATTAAATGCAAGTAAGTAAAATAATAGCTTGGGATTTCTACTGATTCCATCAATTTTGGGCGCATAAAGAAATAACCTTGGAAGTAATGATAACCGTCAGCCAATGCTTCTTTATACGTTTCATTCGTTTCAATTTTCTCAGCGAGAAGTCGTATGTGCGGGTATTTAGCACGTACTGTTCGGGCGAGTTTTTGTCGAATGAATCTCGAGCGAATTTGAAAAAAATCTACTTTGATAAAGGTTAAATAACGAATTAAATCGGCACTTTCCCACACCTCAAATAATTGGGAAGTAACATCATCAAGTGCCAAGCGATAACCTTGTCGAGCGAGCTTTTTAATTAGGGCAATGATTTCATCTGTTAATTCAACCGTTTCTAAAACTTCAATAATTAAATCGCCTGGATCAAATTGTTGAACGATGCCTTCTTTTAATAGGTTTTCTGTGAAATTGATGAAGACTGGGTAGTCGTCAGTTAATTGTTTGATGCCGATATTAAGAAATGCATTAACCATGACATCGATTGTAGCAAAGTCACCGTCTAATTGTTCAACTGGGGCATCTCCTCGATAAAGCAGTTCATATGCAAATAGTTCTTTTTTTCGATTGAGAATAGGTTGCTTTGCCAGCATGATTTTCCCCATTTTTACACCTCTATTCCTATAATAATCTCCCGCACCACTTGTTTAATGGTTCAGCAGATTTAACTTTCCATTGCTCATTTGTCTAGTTTTAATTGTAAATTAATCGCTATTTATTCTTATTATCGACTAAACTTGGTAATATGTAAACTATCTTCAGGTAAGCTAAGAACAAAAAATAAACACCTCCTAAGTCGCATCTAAGTTAAACGACTTTACGAGGTGTATTAGCATCAGGTCATAAAGACTAAGATCTATAAATGACTTTTTAATCGTTTTAAAATACGTTGATAATCGTCTAAATCAATACCTGGCGCAAATTGCTCTGGCAGTTCTGGAAAATCAGGAACTGGAGCACCCTCAGGCATTCCATCAATTACCTTTAACTGTTCACCTGTTTCAGGATTGCGCCCTTTCCAAATTTGATTAATATCCCGATAATCTGACTCACCCCATGTATATAGCACGTTATATAAACCTTGATCCATAAATTTCTTAGCGTGATCAAATTTATTGTTATCCAAGCTCGGCACAGGGAGCATCTTACCAATTTCAACGCCTGTAGCTATTTCAATTGCCTTTGCATAAGCAATAACGTGTGTCCCACCTCTAACGAGTAAGTAGCCTATCATTTCTAGGGCGGTTGGGTGTGTCGTCATTTCGTAGACCCTCATTTTATGGGTTCTTGCTCCAATTTCCAATAAATAATTAGCAAGCAGATCTTCAACAAGTACACCTGAATTATTAACATACTCACCAGTCCAAGGTCTCCCCATTCCATCGCCTGGATAGGCCGTTTGTGGGGTTGTTGTGAAGTGTAGAGAATAACGTGCATCTTTGCCATTTTGTAGTGGGGCACTATCGGGATCACCAGGAACAGTATTTCCTATCGACAGCAGATTAATTGCATTTGCAACCAACTCAACGTGACCAAATTCCTCAGCGGTAATACTAGCAATTAAATTATAAAAAGGTCTAAACTTCTTTTTAGCACGGAAATTAAACGATTGATACATGTAATTATTTAACGTAGACATTTCCCCAAATTTTCCACCCATTAATTCTTGAACTGCTGCGGCAGCATTCATATCACCATGCTCTGGATAAGGCAGTTCAATCGCAATCCGATTCACACGCTTCATCATAAGCTTTACGCCTCCATCGCTAAATAATAGCTGTTAATATCATCTTTCTTCTAATTCCGAAGTGATTCGTACCGCTTCTGGTTTAACCCAAATAATTTGACTAATACGAATATAAAAAGGCGCGCCTCCCATGCGAACAACGATATGATCTGGCATTACCTTTCTCAACATGCCTCGCACGGAGCCGCGTGGTGTTTGAACGGCGATTGACTGATTAAGCAATCCATTTAAAGCTTCATACAGATATGGATCATTCAGATTCCACTTTTCATTCATTATGCAACCTCCCTTTTCTTAAAGCCCATAGTACTATATGCAAGCAAATCAGGAGAAATGTATATTTGCCTAAATATGATTGCTTCATTCATCTCATAAGGAGTTACTTATCATTAAAAAACAGCTAAAATCCGCCCTAAATATCAAGCATATTTCTTTCATAGTGATTTTGACTGTGAGATAATTCAGCTAACTAAAAAATTGTCATTGATTTATTGATGCGATAAGGGATGGGAATTGAAATGCTAAAAATTGACGTTTGGTCAGATTATGTTTGTCCATTTTGCTATATCGGAAAACGCGAACTAGAGAGCGCGCTCATTAGCGTAGGGTTAAAGGAACAAGTAGAATTGAACTTTAAAGCCTTCGAATTGAATCCAAATGCTCCAACTGAGCCGACCAAGGGGATGCTAGAAGACTTAAGCGAACAAAAGGGACAACCTCTTGAAGCGATCCAACAAATGGTACGTGGAGTCATTGAGCGAGCAACAAGTATTGGCCTTGATTATAAATTCGATGACATGTTGTCGCAAAATACATTAGATGCACACCGAGTTGGCAAATATGCAGCCGAAGTCGGTAAAGCAGTCGACTATCATGAACGCATTTTTCATGCAGTATTTACCGAAAATAAATTTTTGCCTAATCATGATCAACTCATTGAGCTTGCTACTGAGGTTGGATTAGATAAAGATAAGGTAAGGACAATTATTGAAGACAAAAATACCTATCTATCCGAGGTTGAATCTGACAAGAATCAAGCTAGACAACTGCAGATTACAGGTGTACCTTTTTTTGTGATTAATCATAAATATGCGTTGTCTGGTGCACAAACAAAAGCTGATTTTGAAAATGCACTTGAGGAAATCGCAAAAGAAGAAGGTATTACATTAAAGCCAAAATTAAAGAAACTTGGTGCAGACACAAATTTCTGTGGTACTGACGGTTGTGACTAAACTTTTGATTGATACCCTGGATACCGAGTCATTCCAGGGTATTTATTTTGCCTAAAAATTTGTTTATACTTAGTTTAAGAAATGGAGTTGTGAAAAAATGATTAAAGAAATTACCCAAGAGCAGGCTTGGCAAATTAGACACAACGTGATGTGGCCTGAAAAACCGTTTGATTATATTAAAGTTGACGGCGATGATCGTGCGATCCATTACGGACTTTTTATCGAGACGAAGCTAATTTCTGTGATCTCTCTCTTTATCAACAACGAGGAGGCACAATTTAGAAAATTTGCCACCATTACAACAGAACAAAATAAAGGCTACGGCAGTACTCTTCTGCGGCACACTTTAATACAAGCAAAGTTAGCTGGGGTTCAGCGAATTTGGTGTAATGCCCGCACAAATAAAAGTGCTTTTTATCAAAAATTTGGACTCCAAGCAACAGATCAGAGTTTTTCTAAAGGCGGTAAAGAATATCTGATTATGGAAAAACAACTCTCAACTGAGACGACGTAACTGATCTATCCGTTCGTTTATTACTTTAATCCGCTAATTGTACCTGCAAAAGACATTGGTGCATTGAAATCAACAAAGAACAACACAAGCGTCGTATCCCGAATCGCAGTCACAGTCGGAAGCGGATTGACTACATCAGTCACTGCCTCTTGCTTTTCCACCGTCAAATCACCAATCGTTACAGCCCCATCCATCACATACAAAAACGGCTGATAACCTTGATATACTGGAACTTTCAATTGTTCGCCCACCTTTGGATGTGCATCAAGAATATAGACATTTTGGCGAACATGAAGTGGTGCATCACTTTCTTCCGGTCCAACCATCACATACCAGTCACGGTTGTTTGGTTCTTTGTCTTGGAATTGAATCATTGGTTTAAGATTCGCTTCCTTTGGTCGGACAAAAATCTGTAACATCTCCACTTGTTCATCGGTCACTTTCTCTTCATGCCAAAAACTCTCCCCAGCATTCATCATCATTAGATTTCCTCTCGTTACTGGCGCCTCTTTTCCAGCAGAATCCCGATGATGAATCGTGCCCCGCCAGACGTAGCTCAAGATCTCATCATTTACATGTTCATGCATTTTAATCGTTAAGTTTTTCTGCATCACCGCGTGATCAATAGTACTTAGCGGACCAAAAGCAGGATCTTTTCGGTCATCGTTAAAAATCTTGCCCGGTTCAATTCTTGTGATTGATATCGGTCCTCTGAAAGGTTGCTTGTGATGCTTATTTGTTAACTTTTGAATCATCTTGACACCTCTACTTTCTGATTATAAAAGGCACCTTCTGTTCGAAAACAGAAGGTGCTTTAAATCATCACTTACGCTAAACTAAAATCAAGCTCCGGCCCTTTTGGAACGATACCAGTTGGGTTGATATTTTTGTGCGTTGCATAATAATGCTCTTTAATATGATCGAAGTTAATTGTCTCTGCAACACCGCGATAATTATAAAGTTCTCTCGTATATCGCCAGAGGTTCTTATAATCGACTAGTCGCTTCAGGTTACATTTGAAATGTCCGTGATAGACGCTATCAAATCGAATCAGCGTAACAAACAAGCGCCAATCCGCTTCAGTCAGTCGATCGCCTAAGAGAAAGCGATTATTGGCTAATCGTTCTTCTAGTTGATCTAGCGCCTCGAATAATTCAGTCACCTCTTCGTCATATACCGCTTGTTTTGTTGCAAAGCCAGTTTTATAAACCCCATTGTTTATCTTATCGTAGATTTCGTCATTTAATGCATCGATCTCATCTTTTAGTTCTGACGGATAGTAGTCCCCTTCATCTGCACCAACCTCGTCAAACGCCGAGTTGAGCATCCGCATAATTTCTGATGACTCATTATTAACAATTTTATTTTGTTTTAGATCATATAAAACAGGTACCGTCACACGTCCACTATAGTCAGGCTCGACATGTGTATAAATTTGATGTAAATAATCTGCATCAAGTACAGGATCCGTATCCACCCCATCACCAGGTACAAATGTCCAACCATTTTCATCACGATAAGGATTGACAACAGATACAGAAATCAGCTGTTCTAAACCTTTTAACTTGCGCATAATCAAAGTGCGATTCGCCCATGGACAAGCATAAGATACATATAAGTGATAGCGATTTGGCTCAGCCTTAAAGCCCCCTTCACCAGTCGGTCCAGCACCCCCATCAGGTGTAATCCAGTTACGGAATTGCGACTCTTTTCGGATAAAACGCCCTTCTTTTTCATCGATTAGTGCCGAATCTTTTTGCCAGTTTCCATCTACTAATAAACCCATTGATTACTCCTTCCTATTGCCTATTTTAAGAAAACACCGTTCTTTCTTTCCTTCATTATAGGGACAATGCAACAGTTAAACAAATTTGCTGTTTTTAAAAATGATCAGAGTCTTTGGTTATTATTTTCAGTTAGACCGGTCAAACCTTGCTGCAATTTTTGTCCGATCTTCAAACTCTACTTCAAAACTCCATTTTTCTAATTCTGCTTGATCAACAGCTATCGATGCTAAAAAGGCCGCTTTTAATTCACCAATTGACTGATCTAAATTAATTGTCACCTCGGAAAGTATTCTTTCCATCTCTTCTTGAGCAGCTTGACCAGTTAGATTATCTTGATTATCATATTCCACACTAAAATCTTGGTCACGTAAATCATATTCATACTCCCAATTATCTCTAGAAACAAACTCAATATCCATGTCAAATTCATCGATCGTATCTGACTGACCAGTTTCGGCAAGATGATATTTAAAACCTAATTTCTCACCAGCGTTTGTTGCAATCTGCACATCTAGCTCTTTTAAGTCAGCTCGATCAATCTCTAGATAACTGAGCAGATCATCAATCAACTCAGTTAATGAACGTTCATGATCAATTTGAATTGAACCGAGTAATGCTTCAATTTCTGTAAAAACTTCTGCACCATTACGTTCAGAATCCGAACCATTTTCATACTCAATTTCAGCTTCATTAGCTCCTCGATCAAAGTCATAGCTCCATTCCTCATTTGTTAGCAACTCAATCTGAAGCTCAAATTCCTTTACTTCTATAGGATCATAAGTGAACATCAAGGGGTCTCTATTTTCAGAGTCAGATCCTTCCTGAACACCATCGATATTTTCCTCAGCTTCAGTTTCCTCTTCTGGCAACTCATCTTGTACGTCACCATTAGGTGGATCCTCTATTGCTGTGTCTTGTTCAGTGTCAGTAGCCCCACATCCCCCAAGGATAAGGACACTACTAAATAATATACTTAACAAAATTTTCATGTTGGATTCTCCTTTTCTTATGCAGTGATAATATACCCAGACTTTAATCCATCTAATCATCTCCGCACAATTGAAACTCAATGCAACTAGTCATATGTAAACCATCAAATGAATAGAATTAATATTATAAATTATTTTTGCTTATAAGCTTTTATCACACACAATCTTTATCATTCGCTATCATTCGCTATTTTTTAAAAATATTTGACAAATATTTTAATATTTCTCTCCTTTATATACTTAAATTTGATATGATTAGAGGAGAAGATATTTGATTTTTTTGATTGGGGTGAATCAGCTAACAATGGATATTCAAACAATTTATTTGTATGGACTCATTATTGGTGGTGTGTTGACATTACTTTATATGTTGTTCGGCGATGTACTTGAAATCTTCGATGGAATTGGTGACATCGCACCTGATTCAATTTTAAATCCACCTGTCATTTTAAGCTTTATTGCTGTCTTAAGTGGTGCAGGTTACATCTTTGAATTTAGAAATAGTTTTGATCATTTAACAAATTTCGTCTTAGCAACATTGATCTCCTTAGTCATCGTGAGCGTTATTCACTTTTTCATTCTTGTTCCACTCGCAAAATCAGAACAAAGCACGGCAATAAGTATTGCCGACCTAATTGGCAAAGAAGGTGAAGTGATTATCACGATCCCAGCTCACGGCATTGGTGAGGTGCTCATTAGATCTCGGTTTGGGTCAACTGGTAATATCGCAAAATGTGCCTCAAACACTGAAATTAGTCAAGGTACTTTTATTTCAGTGATTGAAATAGATCAAGATGGTGTACTCATTGTAGAGCCCATCTTAAATCATACTAATCTAGGAGGGTGAAAATGGAATTTAGCTTTGAACTTATTGTGATTAGTGTTGTTTTAGCAATTATCGTTTTAGCCATACTTGTTTATATTGCCAAGTACAAAACGGTTGGGCCAGATGAAGCACTGATTGTAACAGGTAATTTATTAGGTAAAGGTGAAAATGTCGTCGATTCTGGTGATGGGAAGAAAATTAAGATCATTCGTGGTGGTGGGACTTTCGTTGTTCCAGTTTTCCAACAGGCAGAACCTTTGAGTTTACTGAACCACAAGCTTGAAGTTGGCACGACCGATACATACACGAAGCAAGGTGTGCCTGTAACGGTTAATGGTGTTTCGATCATTAAAGTGGGCTCAACGATTGAAGATGTATCGACCGCAGCGGAACAGTACTTAGGAAAAACACGGGATGAATTAAGAAATGAAGCTAAAGAAGTACTAGAAGGTCACTTACGTGCAATCCTTTCATCAATGACAGTTGAAGACATTTATAGTAACCGGGAAGAATTTGCTCAAGGTGTTTTCTCTGTTGCACAAAAGGATTTATCAAAAATGGGACTTAAAATTGTTTCATTTACAATCAAGGAAATTTCTGATAAAAACGGCTATTTAGAAGCATTAGGACAGCCACAAATATCAACGGTAAAACGTGATGCGCAAATCGCTAAAGCTGAACGTGAAAAAGAGGCACGAATTGAAAATGCCCGTGCAGAGCAGGAAGCACGTACAGCCGAATACCAAAGAGACACGCAAATTGCTGAGGCTGAAAAAGAAAGAGAATTAAAAGTTGCTGAATATCGCAGGCAACAAGACAGTGCCAAAGCAGAAGCTGACCAAGCGTATCAATTACAAGAAGCGATTGCTAAGCAAAGAGTTACTGAAGAACGAATCCAAGTTGATATCGTCGAGCGTCAAAAGCAAATCGAGTTAGAAGAAAAAGAAATTGCTCGTCGAGAAAAACAATATGATGCAGAAGTGAAGAAAAAAGCGGATGCCGATCGTTATGCTGTCGAGCAAGCTGCTGAGGCAAGTAAAGCGAAGGAATTACGTTTTGCTGAGGCACATCGCTTTAAGATTGAGCAAGAAGGACTTGCATATGCTGAGGCCGAGAAAGCAAAAGGTTTTGCCGAAGCTGAAGTTATTAGACAGCGGGGGCTCGCAGAAGCGGAAGCGAAGACTAAAATTGCTGAAGCATTTGAGTTATACGGCCAGGCAGCAATCATGGATATGGTGCTTGAGATGTTACCGGTTTATGCTAAGGAAGTTGCCAAACCACTTGGTAATATTGATAAGATTACTGTTGTTGACACTGGTGGCGATAGTAAAAATGGTGGCGCCGGTAAAGTATCGGGTTACGCGACTGACTTAATGGCAACGATCCAAGAAACTTTAAAAGCATCATCAGGTATTGATGTGAAAAACTTACTTGAGAATTTCTCAGGGAAAGGCAATGTCAAAGCAAGCATCGACAACTTAGCAGAAGAAATAAATAAAGAGCCAAAAGAAGAAGATTAGTAAAGGATAAAAACACGAACAATTATGTCAGTGCTTCGACCGTGATTTGCGCTCTGGGTGGACGCGTTCCGCAGGCACGGCCTCGGGTGCACAGGATGTAGGTCACTTAGGCGTTGTCACAAGACGTGACGGTTTTAGCCTAAGATCTGTAGTCGCAATAAGGATTTTCGGACTCGTGGGACTGCGGTTACTCGTCCCATCGAAGACCGTTTGCTTTTCCTGCTGGAGTCGCCACCCGACGCTCCAATCACTTGATGGATTAACTTCATCTTGTATAGAAGATGCAGTTAATAATTTTTTGTTTGTGTTTTGATTCCAGTATTTCTCTTATGAAATAGAGTTATTCCAACAAAAAAGCACAGGTATGATTATCTGTGCTTTTTGCTTTATTATTTCTCAATATTTTTATCGATGACTGTTTCGTCATCATCTATGTCCTTTCCATCACCTTCATCGGATGGTGGTAGATCCGGTATTTCTGGTTCTTCAAATTCTGGTGGAGCTGGCGGTACTACTTTGTTGTTACTAATCCTAATTTCGACTGTGTAGTTTAACGGGACAAATTCGTTATATTTACTCATCCCTACAACCGTTCCCTTTTCTTCTGAGGAATCGACAACTTTAACTGTGTACTTAATATTAGCACCTTTTGATTGGTATTCCTCATAGAATAAACTTGGCAGATCTCCTTCTAACTGTCCTCTGACGTCCCGTAAATAAGGTCTTCCTAATGAATAAGTAACCGTCACTTGATTATCATCATCTTCTGTTAATTTCGTGTCGGGTGCAACAGACTGAGCAATAAGTGTGCCATATGCTACTTCTCCATGATAGACCGATTTAACTGTTACATTTAAATCTGGGAAATTCATCGTTGCTTCATCTGGTGTTAAGCCCCAAAAGTTCGGGACAATAATCGCTTTTCCTTTTGAAACAACAACTTCCATCTCATCTCTTCTTGCAACGAGTTCGTCAGCCGCCACACTTTGACTAATAATATTTCCCGTCTCAATCGTATCTGAATCAGCTTCTTCATAAGTCACTTCAATTTCATTAGCTTCTGCCCATTTCTCAACTTCTTCTCTCATCCCGCCGATAAAGTTAGGAACAGTAATATCTTTCTCAAATGTTTCTTCGCCTCTTGAATAATAGACAGCTGCACTATCTCGACGCTTATATTCAGATGCATCGATATTGCTATCTCTGATGACGAGCTTAATAAATTCACCCGCTTCAACTTCATCATTAAACTCTGTTACAACTCGAAGATTTTCAGCCTTATGATCGTCAATCCACTGTTCAGCTTCTGCTTGACTCATAACTGAGAAGTCAGCCAATGGAATAACCTCTTCTGGATCAGGGCCTAGACTACTCGTAAGTGTCAATGTGTTTCCTTTTTTGATTTTCTTTCCTTCTGGTACACTTTGTGAAATCACTTGATTTGTACTGAAATCTAAACTATATTCTTGTTCTACCTCTACCTCAACACCGTTTTCATTTGCCCAAGCACGTGCATCAGACAGAGGCTCACCAACAAAGTCTTCAACTTTGACATGAACAATTGAATAGTAAATCAAATAAATTAAAAAACAAGCTAGAATTGAACCGGCAATAGTCATAATCAGACGCATTTTCTTTTTACGTCGATAATCCATATCAATCTCTACTTCTTCTTCCGCATCCTGTCGATAACTACTTCTAGTAACAACTGGTTCTGTCACAGCAACCGCTTCAGGTTCAATAGCTGCTTCTGATAATTCTGGCTCAGTTGTTTGTTCTTCCTGTTCGTCTATTGGTTCTAATGATTCTTGATTCGTTACGTCCTGCTGTTGCCCTGTCTTTGCTTTCTTATCGCTTTGTTCGTTCACGAGATCGGAATACTTGTCTTGATTAAACTTTGACAAAAAATCACTCATAAGGAGTTAGGACACCTTTCTTCAAATGGAAAGCTTGATCAGATTGCTCGGCAATTTCATTGGAGTGTGTGACGACAACAACACATTTCCCATGTTCGTGTGCGAGTTTTTTAAAAATATCAATGATTTCCTGCTCAATTTCTTCATCAAGGTTTCCTGTCGGCTCATCTGCAAGAATGACATCGACATTCGTTGCTAGAGCACGAGCAATCGCAACACGTTGTTGCTCTCCACCGGATAATTTATTGACGTGACGATCAGCCTTACTTTTTACAATTCCAATGTAATCAAGCAAGTTATAAGCGACAGTTTTTGCATCTTCTGGAATCTCATTTTCGGTAATTGACATCGAAACAAGTACGTTTTCGACAGCAGTAAAAGTAGGAATTAGGTTATAACTCTGAAAAATAATCCCAATGTTGTTTCGGCGATAGTTTTCATAACCAATTTTCTTAATATCTTTATCGTTAAATAACACGGTTCCACTTTTCGGTGAGTCTAATGCACTTAACAACGACAATAGTGTTGTTTTCCCTGAACCAGACTGTCCTAAAATTGCGTAAAACTTCCCTTTTTCAAAAGAAATTGATGTGTCTTTTAAAATATAACGGCGCTGTTCACCGTCTTGGTAATAATAATTTAAATCTTTCGCTTCTAATATCATCGTGTCACCTCTCTCTTACATCAGTATTTTCTTCGGATTTAATCGGACAATATATACGAGCGGAATCAGCGTTGAAATTAAAATTGTTGCTAGACCGACCCCATAAAAAATTAAAACGTAATTCGCATCTAATGTAACCTCATAAGAAGCAATAACATCATCGGTTGTCAGGTCCGAATAAATACTGCCACCATAATAGTAGCCCATGTCATCATAACCTGGCTGACTGTCTGCTTCAATTAATGTATCAGATACTTGACTAGCTAAGAAGTTACCACTAAACAGCGATAAAGTAATTCCAACAAAAGCAACAACAATCACTTCAATCAGAATTTGACCAATTACTTTACCACGCTGTTCACCTAACGATAAGTAAATGCCTAATTCATGCTTGCGATCACGGAGGAATAATAAAACAACTAAACCAGTGATCAAGACGGTTGCAAAGATTGCAGCAAACAAGACATATCTAGATAGAGTTGACATTGACTCGACTGGTCCCGCAATGTTATCGTAGTGATCTCCCGTGCTCACAACATGGTACAGTTGTGGTAATAAAGGATTAGCCTCTTGCTCAAATGCTTCAATGTCCTCATGGCTATTTAAAACAAAGATTGGCTCATAATAATCGAAATTCGTTCCTTCTTCTTCGACCATTTCCGCATATTCTGGATCGTCCTTCATGTAGTATTCAATTTGAAAGAAGTTTTCAGCACTAACAACTTTATTTGGCACATAAATCGTATTTTGATAATCGATATCTAACCAATCCATCATCCCTTGATCATTATTTTCACCAAGGTCTTCATTGAGTAATAGTGACTCAAAGACACCGATAATTTCTAAGACAACGTCACGAGAGTCCGCAATTTCTTCTTCGCCTGTTTCATAGTCATAATCGTATACGACGTTGTCTAATGTGAAAGTATCGCCTACGTGTAGATTATTTCTTTCAGCCAATTTTTTCGAAATAATCGCAACTGATGAACCGTTATTAACTTCATCTTGCGTGAAAACGCGCCCATCCGCTAAGCTACCTTTACCTTCTTCAAAGTCTAATACAGGTGCATAGTTAATTCCCTTCAGTTGGAAGTCCATGCTTGGCCCGTAATGAATGATTTCTTCATCAACGCCTTCACCTTGGTAGCTTTGAATACTTTCCGACCCCAACCAAGTCGACATATTATAATCATAGTATTTTACATATGATATCCCGCCAACCTCTTCAATTAGGTCAACACCAATTTCTTCAAAGATAAAGTTCTCCTGCTCCTCCATACTCAGTTTCTCATACTCGAGCCAATCCATTTCAAGAGTTGCGGTTGCTCCTAACTTTTCCTTAATGTTATTTTCAACATTACTAGTCGCTTGTTGAATTGAAATTGCTCCTGAGATTAAATTTCCTAAAATAAAAATAACTGCTAGTAAAATTAGTGACTTCCCTTTTTTTCTTGTGATCCCTAAAAAACCCCGCTTAATAAAATTCATTCTATCCCTCCTAATCTCTGATCTTCCTTGGTTATCACCTGCATGTTTAAAGCAATTAACAGCAAAAGCATCCCCCTCATTCATAATAGCGTTTACAAGCTTGAATTTTCAAAAAAGTGAAACTATAGATTAATAACCTCATAGCTTAATAGACTTTGAAGTCAGTTCACCTCATATGTATAGACGTTCTTAATACCCGTTTAGTTTCATTTTATCGGATTAACCTGATAATATACCATTTACACAATAATTTCAATCCTTTTCCAATAAATAAACGGTCACTTTAATGAGAAAATAGGCACGAAAATACATGCTATTTAGTCCTCGTCCATTTCAAAATAAAAATACTCAATCATGAGTATCTGTTATATATTCATACGTGAGCGATAAAAAAATAATTAGAATTTGTCTAATCACAATCTGCCAAAGTGAAAACTCCTCACACTAGAAGCGAAAGGAGTTCTGAATCTTCAAATACAATATACATTGCTAATCAAAGTACAATGGACCTGCCACCTCATCTTTTGGGTGAGTTAATTTTTCGGTGTATTCATCTTTTGCAACAGAGAACAACATGATGATACCAATTAAGGATATAACCGCTCCAAGCACAATCATTCCTTGCGCTGTATATGTCGTTTTAAATTTATCCAAATCTGATGCTATTTGTTCAGACATAGTTCCCCTCCTCCTTAACGCCTTTGCAACAACCACACCTTAGATAGTGTATGCAGAACATGAAAGATTGGAATATTCAACGAACCAAACCATCGAGGAAAACTTTTGTTAGAACAAGCATTCAAAATACAGTGTAAAAAAAAGACTCTTCCACCGAAGTGAAAAGAGTCTTTTATATACTGTTTGATTAACGTTTTGAGAATTGTGGAGCTCTACGCGCTGATTTAAGACCGTATTTGTAACGTTCTTTCATTCTTGCATCACGTGTTAAGAATCCAGCTCTCTTTAATGCCGGGCGGTAGTCAGGGTCAACCTCTAATAATGCACGAGCAACTCCATGACGGATTGCTCCAGCTTGTCCTGTGAATCCTCCACCATGTACATTTACTAAAACATCATAACTACCTTCTGTTTCTGTAGTTACTAATGGTTGTTTAATAATAGTACGTAGTGTTTCATATGGGAAATATTCTTCCGCATCACGATTATTTACAATGATACGTCCAGTACCAGGGACTAAACGTACACGAGCAGTTGATTTTTTACGGCGTCCGGTGCCATAATATTGTACTTGTGCCACGATCAATTACCTCCTTTTAATTATCCACGAAGTTCGTAAACTTCAGGTTTTTGAGCTTGGTGGTTATGCTCTGCACCAGGGTATACATGTAACTTTTTAGCCATTTTTCGGCCAAGTGTACCTTTTGGTAGCATACCTTTAATTGTTAGCTCTAACATTTTATCCGAATGTTTTTCACGCATTTCACCAGCAGTACGAGCTCTCAGACCACCTGAGTAACCTGAGTGACGGTAATACATTTTGTCATTTAGTTTATTTCCTGTTAATTCGATTTTCGCTGCATTTACAATAATTACGTAATCGCCAGTATCCACATGAGGTGTGAACGTTGGTTTATGCTTACCGCGAAGAATTGTTGCAACTTCACTCGCTAGTCGACCAAGTGTCTGACCTTCAGCATCAACCACAAGCCATTTACGTTCAACATTTGCGTCATTTGCCATGTAAGTTGTCCGCATACTTATAACCTCCTAATTGGTCATTCAATTCATATTATTTTGTTGTTTCATTTGGTATATTTTAAATTTCTACACAATTAACTTTCCGGGGCCAATCGTGGTCTAGAAATAAAATGCCATAGATCATATTATAACAAATCACTAATAAAGTCAATACTTTAGTCGACTTTTGTTGATTAAATCTGTCTTTTTTTATTTTTCAGCTTCATACTCAACATGATTCAAGTATAAACCTTGTGCAGGTGCTGTTTTTCCTGCTTGAGAACGGTCTTTGCTACTAATAATCCTCTGAATATCTGTAACTGGACGTTTACCTTGCCCAATCTCGATTAAAGTTCCAACAATAATTCGTACCATATTGTAAAGAAAACCATTACCCGTAAATGATAAAATTAATCTGTCACGATCTTGTTTGCAATGTGCGTCGTAGATCGTTCTAATTTTATCGCCTTTGACTGAACTATTAGCTGCACAAAATGCGGTGAAATCATGTTCTCCAATGAGGTACTGACACGCCGCGTTAATTAATGATACATCCAATTCTTCTGCTATAAATGTACTATAATTAACTTCAAATGGATTTGGATCATCACTATTTAAAATCACATATTGATAGGTTTTCTTAAGCGCATCATAGCGAGCATGGAATGAAGAGGTCACTTCTTTAACTTTAAAAATTACGATATCATCAGGTAATAGTGAATTTAAGGCTTTCTTCCAGTTTGCTTCGGGGATCGCCAACTCACTGTCATAATGAAAGACCTGTCCATGGGCATGAACGCCCGCATCAGTCCGACCTGAGGCGGTAATCTTGATTGGCTTACCTTTATGCATTTTTGCTAAAGCTTGTTCAATGACAGCTTGAATCGTTAATTGATCTGGTTGAATTTGATAGCCTGCATAATTTGATCCGTCATAACTTACAACCGCTAGATAACGCATCGTCAATCTCCTTTACTGCCTTAAGACGAATAAACCGATCAGCGTAATGATAAAGATTAAAATTGCAAACCAATCTAGTCTAAGAATTTTTAGCTCTCTTAGTTTTGTCCGTCCTTCTCCACCTTGATAGCCTCGTGCTTCCATCGCCATTGCTAACTCTTCTGCTCGTTTAAATGCACTGACAAACAATGGAACTAATAACGGAACGACTGCCTGAATCCGATCCTTAATCGGTCCTGTTCTAAAGTCAACACCTCGAGATGCTTGCGCTTTTGAGATTTTATCGGTTTCCTGCATTAGCGTTGGAATAAATCTTAGTGAGATCGACATCATTAATGCTAACTCATGAACCGGGAATTTTATTTTTTTAAGTGGATTGAGCAATGTTTCAATCGCATCAGTAATTTCAATCGGTGTCGTTGTCAGTGTTAAAAGTGATGTGACTAAGATCAACAAGAAAAAACGTAATGAAATAAAAAAACCTTGGATCAGTGCTTCTGAATAAATAGGAAAGCCAAAGATATCAAATAGTACCTCTCCTTCCTTTGTTACAAATAAATGTAGCACAAAGGTAAAAATAATCAAAAACCATACAGGGGTTAATCCTTTGGCAATATACCTTAATTTGACTTTCGTCATTAATGCACTCCCAAATGCAAATAAAGTAAGCCAAGCATAACTTAGAAGATTATTGGCAAAAAAGACAACGACAATAAATGAAAAAATAATCATAATTTTTGTTCTTGGATCTAAGCGATGAACTTTAGAATCATTCGGGATATACTGTCCGATAATGAGTGAACTAGACATCGTGTTTCACCTCTTTAAACGCTGCGATAACTTCTCTCGCTAGCTGATCAATCGACTGATTATGATAGCTTAACTTTTTACCAAATTTAGCTTCAAAATCTTGAATAAACTGAATGATTTCTGGTGTGTCTAATTGCACTTGTTCCAATTCAGTCTTTTGAACGAAAATATCAGCTGGTTTGCCTTCAATTTTCATTTGGCCGTCTTCTAAAATAATCACATGGTCTGCATATTTTAATGCGTCTTCCATGCTATGTGTAACAAGAATCGTCGTTAGATTTTTACGTTGATGGAGATCATAAAACATATTCATAATCTCCTGTTGTCCTTTAGGGTCTAATCCGGCGGTTGGTTCATCCAAGACTAATACACTTGGTTCCATAGCTAATATACCAGCAATCGCTACGCGTCTCATTTGTCCACCACTCAGATCAAATGGGGATCGTTCAAGCAATTCCATCGATAAACCTACAGCTTTCATAACTTCTGGAATGCGCTTGTTTATTTCATCTTGACTGACTCCGAAGTTTTCCGGACCAAATCCAATATCTTTCTCGATTGTTTCCTCAAATAATTGATGTTCTGGATATTGAAACACGACACCAACTTGTCGACGTAATTCTTTAATATTTTCTAGTTTTTGATTGGCTTGAATTGAGTATTCACCAACCTTAACTTCGCCTTTCGTCGGTCGAAGTAAACCATTTAAATGTTGAATTAATGTTGACTTCCCTGAACCTGTGTGGCCGATAATTGCGACATACGAACCAGATTTAATCGTAAAGTTGAGATCCTTTAGCGCTTTATATTCAAAAGGGCCATTAGGTTGATACGTATAGCTTACTTGTTTAAATGATATGTCCATAGCTCATCTAATAACTCCTTTTGATTTAATGGTTGTTGACTAAATGGAACGTGTTCTTTATTTAATGCATTGGTTAACTTTCCGACAAAGGGTACATCAAGACCAATTCCCTGTAACGCTTCCTCTTTTGCAAATAGCGCTCTAGGAGTTGTCTCTAACCAAAGCTTCCCTTGATTCATAACCATGACGCGATCTGCTGCTATAATCTCATTTAGATCATGCGTGATCGTCACTAAGCTTAACTGATTTGTCTGGATCAAGTCATTAACCGTTTGAATGATTTCTTTTCGTCCTTTAGGGTCGAGCATTGCCGTCGCCTCATCTAAGATAATCACGTCCGGTCTAACAGCTAGTACTCCTGCAATGGCTACTCGTTGCTTTTGTCCTCCTGATAATCGGTGGGGTTCATGTAAATAGTAGTCTGACATCCGTACGGCTTCAAGACTTTCATTTATTGCTTGGACCATTTGATCACGATCAACACCACGATTCTCTAATCCGAATGCGACATCATCCCGGACGGTAGTTCCGACAAATTGATTGTCTGGATTTTGAAAAACCATCCCTACTTTTTTGCGCACGTCCCAAACGGTTTCAGCGGTCAACTTTATGCCGTGGATAATGATCTCACCTTGTTCGGGAAATAATAAACCGTTCATCAGTTTAGCGATGGTCGATTTCCCAGAACCATTATGACCGATAATTGCTAACCACTCGTCTGACTTGATCGTAAAGCTTACGTCTTCTAGAACCCATGGTTGCTCTTCTGAATATCTGAAATAGACATTACGGAATTGAATTTCATTTTGACTCACTAATATCCCCCCACATTACGACAAAATATTTCCCAGGAAATAATCTCGTTAGGAATTTTTTTATTAAATAAACTTCAGTATTATTTATTCAGTAGACCATCATTAATGATCAATTTTTTAATATAACAGCCAATTACTAAATTAACTCAATTTTTTAAAAATTCATCTGAAAATTACAGAATAAAGTACTGGTTAGAAATTAGCTTGCTTTATATTTTAGCATATTTCATCTATGTTAGCTGATTAAACTCTGAAAGTTACACAATTTTATTGCTATGTAGTGCTTTGCATCTCTGTTATTTATTATGTTCTACAATCGTTTATATTGCAAGGTTATCCACTCGTGGTAGAGATCTCATCAGTGACAGTCTACTGAATAGAATCAAACGCTTATTCATACAAAAAAAGGGCTTGGATTTATCTCGCTAAGAGACCTTATCCTGCCCTTCATTGATCATATGAAGTTAAACTAACTCAATAATCGCCATTTTTGCCCCATCACCTTTGCGTGGGCCAAGCTTTAAGACGCGAGTGTAACCACCTTGGCGGTCTTCATAGCGTGAAGCGAGATCATTAAATAACTTTTGAATGACGTCTTCAGTTTCGTTTGCTTCTTTCTTATAAAGAAATGAAGCTGCTTGACGACGAGCATGAAGGTCTCCGCGTTTACCTAATGTAATCATTTTTTCAACTGTTGAGCGTAGCTCTTTCGCTTTAGCTTCAGTTGTTTCTAAGCGCTCATGAACAATTAAGTCTGATGCAAGATTTCTTAATAATGCTAATCGTACATCAGTTGTTCTTCCTAATTTTCTAGCCATCGACTACCCCTCCTTTTTCGGAATCTGTCTCGATTTAGAAGATTAATCTTCCGTTCGCAAGCTTAAGTCTAAATCTGATAGCTTATTTTTCACTTCATCAAGTGATTTGCGACCTAAATTACGAACTTTCATCATATCATCTTCTGTTTTCGTTGTAAGCTCTTGTACGGTGTTAATCCCCGCACGCTTCAAACAGTTATATGAACGTACAGATAAATCTAGTTCTTCGATTGTCATCTCTAGTACTTTTTCTTTTTGATCTTCTTCTTTTTCAATCATGATTTCAGCATTTTGTGCTTCATCAGTTAAACCAACAAATAGATTTAAGTGTTCAGTTAGAATTTTCGCTCCTAAAGAAACCGCTTCTTCTGGGCGAATGCTTCCATCTGTCCAGACATCTAATGTTAGTTTATCATAATTGGTAATTTGACCAACACGTGTATTTTCAACTTGAAAAGTTGCACGTGAGACTGGAGTGAAAATCGAGTCAACAGGAATCACACCGATTGGTAAATCGTCATGATTATTCACTTCAGCTGGACGATAACCACGTCCAACTTCCGCAGTCATCTTCATTCGAAGTGCCCCGTTAGATCCTAATGTTGCAATGTGAAGATCCGGATTTAAAATTTCTACATCACTATCATAAGTGATATCCGCAGCTGTAACAACACCTTCACCTTGCACATCAATTTCTAGCGTTTTTACATCTTCTGAATAAATGTTTAAAGCGAGTTTCTTAAGATTAAGAATAATAGTTGTTACATCTTCTACAACGCCATCAATTGTTGAGAACTCATGAAGTACTCCATCAATTTGTACAGTTGTTATCGCTGCACCAGGAAGCGAGGACAGAAGAATACGACGCAGGGAGTTTCCAAGAGTCGTACCATATCCACGCTCTAATGGTTCTATGACGAACTTTCCAAATGTAGAATCTTCATTAACGTGTACAGTTTCAATTTTCGGCTTTTCAATTTCGATCATTTATAAAAACCCTCCTTTGAACGTCGAAATTGGGGTAGACCATTTCAATCTGTCTATCCTCAATTTCTCTCTAGGCAGTTTTATTGCTGCGCTACCTTCTATTCGTATATTTTTATCTGTCAGTTCCGATCTGGTTGAGAATGTTAAAGCTAGACATCCTAAAACGTACTACTTTAAACGATCATAATCCATTATAGACATGCTGACAAATTCTATACGGATAAAATTATACACGGCGACGTTTTGGTGGGCGACAACCATTGTGAGGTACTGGTGTTGCATCAACAATGGCAGTAACTTCTAGTCCTACTGCTTGAAGTGAACGAATTGCCGCTTCACGACCTGCACCAGGGCCTTTAACTGTTACTTCTACAGATTTCATACCGTGGTCTTGTGCAACTTTAGCTGCTGTTTCAGAAGCCATTTGTGCTGCAAAAGGTGTTGATTTTCTTGAACCTTTGAAGCCAAGTGATCCTGCACTACTCCAGCTAACTGCGTTACCTTGGGTATCAGTAATTGTAACAATTGTATTATTAAATGTTGAATGAATGTGTGCAATACCTGATTCAATCGTCTTTTTCACACGTTTTTTACGTGTATTTCTTTTCTGAGCCATTAGATCGTTTAACCTCCTTTAGATGTTATTTTTTATTAGAAACCGCGCGACCTCTACCTTTGCGTGTACGTGCGTTGTTCTTAGTATTTTGACCGCGAACTGGCAAGCCACGACGATGACGTAAGCCTCGGTATGAGCCAATTTCAACTAAGCGTTTAATGTTTAAAGAGACTTCACGACGAAGATCTCCCTCAGTTGTGTACTCATTTATGGCTGTACGAATACGGCTTAATTCATCTTCAGTTAAATCACGAACTCGAGTATCTGGTGATACATCTGCTGTTTTAAGAACTTTTTCAGCAGTTGAAGTTCCGATACCATAAATATATGTTAATGAAATAACGATTCGTTTTTCACGTGGAATATCTACTCCTGCAATACGTGCCATATTGATCATGCACCTCCTTGTTTTTTAGCCTTGTTTTTGTTTATGCTTTGGATTCTCGCAAATTACCATTACTTTTCCTTTACGACGAATAACTTTACATTTTTCGCATATTGGTTTAACAGATGGTCTTACTTTCATCTTGTATACCTCCTCTATTATCGGAGTAAGTTGTTATTTATAACGGTACGTAATACGTCCTTTTGTTAAATCATATGGAGAAAGTTCAACCGTTACTTTGTCTCCCGGCAAAATACGAATAAAGTGCATCCGAATCTTACCTGAAACATGAGCGAGTACGGTGTGACCATTCTCTAATTCCACTTTAAACATGGCGTTCGGTAATGTATCAATAACAGTACCTTCTACCTCAATTGCTTCTTCTTTCACCATCAAGTTGATCTCCCTTCTTTAAATCAGTCACTTTTTTCATTGACAAACTTCGATATAGTTACGTAGCTTACCGTTTGTAACGCGACCAGTTGCTAGAAGGCTATTTTGAACCTCAGGAGAAATGAAGTGTGTTGGAATCATATGATTGATGTTATCCTTCGGTCGATCATACTTCCGTTTCTCTCCGTCTACAAGCAGTTGATTGTGACCATTAACAAAATTAATCATCACAAATTTTACTGCTTTTCGTCCTTGTAATATCGCTAGTGTTTGATTTACATTTGGACGTGACTCCATGTCATTCAAACATGTTCACCTTCATTTAGACTTTTGTTTCTGAATCATATTTTTAAAATATGCTTTAACAAAGTTTAATTTTACCATATTTAGCCGTCAAAATCAATTGATCTACCGGCGAAATCACGCGTCCGGTCTACTCGATATGGTAAACGTGCTATATCGTTAGTAAAATGACTGACGTCTATTTACATCGAATCATTTACTGAACTAAATTGATTTATGATAACGTTTGAAGTTCTTTATCTACATCTTCAAATACGTCATTTATATCTTGGTCACCATTTATCGTAACAAGGTTCCCTTTTCCTTGATAAAAGTCTAACAATGGTTGTGTTTGTTCTAAGTTGACTTCGATTCGATTAGCAACCGTCTCTGGTTGATCATCTTCTCGTTGATCAAGTGTCGTACCATCTACGTCACATTTCTCAGCAACTTTTGGTGGATTGTAGATGACATGATAAGTTGCTCCACACGTCGGACAGACTCGACGACCTGTTAGTCGATCAAGAAGTTTATCCTTTGGAACATCGATATGAATCACATAGTCGATTGGCATATTTAATTCTGCTAAAAGTTGATCCAATGCTTCTGCTTGTTTCAGTGTTCTTGGAAAACCGTCTAGTAAATAGCCATTTTTACAATCATCTTTTGCCAATCTTTCACGAACAATACCAACTGTCACTTCATCAGGAACAAGTGCGCCTTGATCCATAAATGATTTTGCTTTTGCACCAAGTTCTGTCCCTTCCTTGATTGCTGATCTAAACATATCTCCAGTAGAAATATGAGGGATTTGGTATTTTTCAATTATCTTTTCTGCCTGTGTTCCTTTACCAGCACCAGGAAGTCCCATTAATATTAAGTTCACTGCAATTCCCCTCGCTTCATAAATGTTTCAGTAAAGTATGAACTTTACTGTTTACTTTATAAATCCTTTATAGTGACGTTTTACTAACTGACTTTCTAATTGCTTCATCGTTTGGAGAGCGACTCCAACGACAATGAGTATACTTGTTCCACCGATTTGAATCGATTGTGGTAAGTTTGCTACTCGACCAATGAAGATTGGTAGTACAGCAACAGCAGCTAAGAATAGTGCACCTACAAAAGTTAAGCGATACAATACAACTGTTAAATATCTCTCTGTTCTCTTACCTGGGCGAATTCCCGGGATGTAGCCACCTTGTTTCTTTAAGTTATCTGCCATTTGCTCAGGGTTTGACTGAACAAATGTATAGAAGTATGAGAATGCAATAATTAGAACAACATAAATGATCATTCCAATTGGTTGAGTATAATCGAAAATCGACTCAACTGTGTTCGCAAAGTTACCATCAAAGAAACTAGCAATTGTCCTTGGTGCCATAATAAATGACACAGAGAAGATAACTGGAATAACTCCAGCAGTGTTTACTTTCAATGGTAAGTGTGTCGATTGACCACCAACCATCGAACGATTAACCATTCGTTTAGCGTATTGAATAGGAATTTTGCGGTCCGCTTGTTGGATAAAAATAACTCCAACCGTAACCCCTAGCACAACTAAAGCAATCAGTGCAACAATAACGACGTTAATAAATAGTTCCTCACCAACGTGAGCACCGAAGTATTGTTCGAACAATTGATTCATTGTGTTAGGAACTGCAGCTACAATACCTGCAAAGATAATAATTGAAATTCCATTTCCTACTCCATGTGCTGTAATTTGTTCACCGAGCCACATCAAAAAGGCAGTTCCCGCTGTTAATACGATGGCAATAATCATAAACTTGGCTGCACTTGGATCGCTAATCAATCCTCCACCTGTCATCGCATTAAAACCGATTGCCATTGCAATAGCTTGAATAAATGCTAGGAAGATGGTTGCATAACGTGTCACTTGTGCAAGCTTACGTCGGCCCATCTCACCTTGGTCTTTCCACTCAGTAAACTTAGGAACGATATCCATTTGTAATAACTGCATAATAATTGACGCAGTAATATATGGCATGATTCCCATAGCTAAAATGGAGAAGTTTTGTAACGCACCGCCACCAAACGTATTTAGAAAACCAAATACATTTTGTTCATTCATAAACCCTATTGCCATTCGATCTGTAAATGGAACAGGTATAAATGTACCTATTCGGAAAACAATTAGCATAAGTAGTGTGAAGATAATCTTCTTTCTAATTTCCTTCACACGAAAAAAATTGGAGATTGTCTGGAACATTAGATCACCTCAGTTTTACCGCCCGCGTTCTCGATTGCTTCTTTTGCTGAAGCAGAGAATTTGTGAGCTTTTACAGTAAGTTTCTTTTCAATCATACCATTTCCAAGAACTTTAATGCCAGCCTTTACTTTGCTTACTAAGCCTGTTTCAAGTAAAAGCTCAGGTGTTACTTCTGTACCTTCTTCAAATTTGTTCAATGCTGATAAGTTAACAATAGCAAATTCTTTACGGTTAATATTCGTAAAACCACGTTTTGGTAGTCGTTGGAATAAAGGTGTTTGACCACCTTCAAAGCCTAAACGAACGCCACCACCTGTACGTGCATTTTGTCCTTTATGTCCTCGGCCTGATGTTTTACCATTGCCAGAAGACATCCCGCGCCCAACGCGATTACGTTGTTTACGTGTTTGTGATGGTTTCAATTCATGAAGTTTCATGCGAGCACCTCCTCTTTGCGCTATGATAATTACAATTCTTTAACCGATAATAAATGTGATACTTTATTGACGCTCCCTCTTAATGAAGGTGTATCTTCCCACACAACAGTTTGGTCAATCTTGTTTAGACCTAAAGCTTTAACCGTTTGTTTTTGAGTTTCTGTTCTACCTATAACACTGCGCACGAGGGTAATTTCTAACTTTTTAGCCATTTTAAGTTCCCTCCTTATCCTAACAATTCATCGACTGTTTTGCCACGTAGTTTAGCTACTTCTTCTGCTGGTCTAAGTTCACTTAAACCTTTGATTGTTGCACGAACGACGTTGATTGGTGTGTTTGAACCTAATGATTTAGATAAAATATCACCAATTCCAGCTAATTCAAGTACGGCACGAACTGGTCCACCAGCAATAACTCCTGTACCTTCTACAGCTGGTTTAATTAAAATACTTCCTGCACCAAAACGGCCAGTCACTTCATGTGGAACCGTTGTTCCTACAAGTGGTACTTTAATTAAGTTTTTCTTAGCATTATCAACTGCTTTTCTAATTGCTTCTGGTACTTCTTGTGCCTTACCTGTACCTAATCCAACGTGTCCGTTTTTGTCTCCTACAACAACTAGTGCTGCAAATCGGAATGTACGTCCACCTTTAGCAACTTTCGTTACACGATTAATCGTAACGACACGTTCTTCTAAATCTAATTTATTCGGATCGATTTCTAAACGCAAAATGTGTCCCTCCTTCTATAATTAAAATTCAAGACCTGCCTCACGGGCAGCATCTGCTAGAGCTTTCACACGGCCGTGATATAAGTATCCTCCACGATCGAATACTACTGTCTTATAGCCTTTATCTAATGCACGTTTTGCAATTAATTCTCCAACAAGTTTAGCTGCATCTGAATTTCCAGTTGTTTTTTCACTGTACTCTTTATCTACAGTTGATGCACTTGCTAAAGTTTTACCATTGATGTCATCAATTAATTGTGCGTAAATATGCTTACTTGAGCGGAAAACGTTTAAACGAGGACGTTCTTCTGTACCAAATAAGTTTTTGCGGACACGTAAATGTCTTTTCTTACGAACAACATTTTTATCAAGTTTTCTGATCATCTTGGTCTCTCCTTTCTGTCTCTAACTAAGCTTACTTATCACCGTCAAGGTTAACTTGCTTTACTTAGCTGTTTTTCCTTCTTTACGACGTACATATTCACCTTCATAACGAATTCCTTTACCTTTGTAAGGTTCTGGCTTACGAATTGCACGAATTTTTGAACTTAAAGCACCAACTAGTTCTTTGTCAATTCCTTTAACAATGATCTTTGTGTTAGTTGGTACTTCAATCTCAATACCTTCTGGCTGTTCAATCTCTACTGGGTGAGAATATCCAGCGTTCACAACTAGTTTGTTACCTTGTTTTTGTGCACGGTAACCAACACCTTGAATTTCTAATGCTTTCTCGAACCCTTTAGAAACACCTTCAACCATGTTGAAGATTAAACTTCTAGTTGTACCGTGTAGAGATTTATTTAGCTTGCTATCATTCGGTCTTTCAACCGTCAATTCGTTACCTTCTACATTAATTTTCATATCCTCATGAAATTGCTGTGTTAATTCGCCTTTAGGGCCTTTAACAGTTAGCAAGTTGTTGTCATTTTTGACTTCAACGCCTTCAGGGATTTCAATAACCTTAAGACCAATACGTGACATTTGCATGGCACCTCCTATCTTAAAATAAATCTATTACCAAACGTATGCCAATACCTCGCCACCAACTGTTTGTTCGCGAGCTTCTTTATCTGAAAGGATTCCTTTAGATGTTGATATAATCGCAATACCTAAACCGTTAAGTACACGTGGTATTTCATCAGCTTTTACATATACACGTAGTCCTGGCTTACTAATTCTTTTCAGACCAGTAATTACATGTTGTTCATTTACACCATACTTAAGGAAAACACGTAAAACACCTTGTTTATTGTCTTCAACGAATTCATAATCACGAATAAAGCCCTCGCGCTTTAAGATTTCAGCGATCTCCTTTTTAACGTTAGATGCAGGAATCTCTAGCTTCTCATGGCGAGCCTTATTTGCATTACGAATACGTGTTAGCATATCTGCAATTGGATCTGTCATAACCATTTATAAAATACCTCCTTTCCCTATTTCGGGGTTTACCAGCTTGCTTTTTTAACACCAGGAATTTGACCTTTATAGGCAAGTTCTCGGAAGCAAATTCGGCAAAGTTTAAATTTACGTAATACAGAGTGTGGACGACCACAACGTTCACAACGTGTGTATTCTTGTACTTTAAATTTCTTAGTCCGTTTCTGTTTTGCAATCATCGATTTTTTAGCCACTATTTTCCCTCCTTATATTAGCTGTCAGGCTTATTTTTGGAAAGGCATGCCTAGTTGAGTTAATAGTTCACGAGCTTCTTCGTCAGTGTTAGCTGTTGTAACAATAACGATGTCTAATCCGCGAACTTTACTTACTAAGTCATAGTCTACTTCCGGGAAAATCAATTGTTCTTTTATACCTAACGTGTAATTGCCACGACCATCAAATGCTTTATTTGAAATACCACGAAAATCTCGTACACGTGGAAGTGATACATGAATTAATTTTTGTAAGAATTCATACATGCGCTCCCCACGAAGGGTTACTTTCGCACCGATTGGCATGCCCTCACGCAAACGGAAACCTGCAATTGACTTTCTTGCTCTTGTGATTAAAGGTTTTTGACCTGAAATCAAGCCGAGTTCTTCTACCGCACTATCTAAAACTTTTGCGTTTTGAACGGCATCACCTACACCCATATTAATAACGATTTTTTCAACTTTAGGTGCTTGCATTACTGAATCATAATTAAATTTTTCTACTAATGATTTAACGATTTCTTCATTATATTTTACTTTCAACTCGTTCATCTGAGTAGCCCTCCTTTCATCGCTAAGATTAATCTAATGCTTCTCCGGACTTTTTAGCGATACGAACTTTCTTTCCATCACGAACTTCATATCCTACGCGAGTTGGTTCACCAGTCTTCGGATCAATTGGTAATACATTAGAAACATGAATTGGTGCTTCTTGTTCAAGAATTCCACCTTGTGGATTATCTTGAGAAGGTTTTTGGTGTTTCTTAACGATATTTACACCTTCAACAAGAACACGTTCTTTTTTAGGATAAACAGCAAGAATTTTGCCCTCTTTACCTTTATCTTTACCTGTTAATACTTTAACTTTGTCACCTTTTTTTACATGCATGCTCGACGCACCTCCTTACAAGGCTTCCATTAAAATCTGATTGTTTTAAGCTTTTCTCGCTTAAAAATTATAATACCTCTGGTGCTAATGAAATGATTTTCATAAACTTAGCATCACGTAGTTCACGTGCTACTGGTCCAAAGATACGTGTCCCTCTAGGACTTTTATCTTCACGGATAATGACCGCTGCATTTTCATCAAAACGGATATATGATCCATCTGTACGACGAACGCCTGTCTTTGTTCGTACAATAACAGCTCTTACAACTTCACCTTTCTTGACAACGCCACCAGGTGTTGCTTGTTTCACTGAACAAACGATCACATCACCAATGTTAGCAGTTTTTCGTCCACTTCCGCCCAAAACTTTAATTGTTTGAACTTCACGTGCACCTGAGTTATCTGCTACTTTTAAATAACTTTCTTGCTGAATCATACCGATGTTACCTCCCTTCGGAATCTAACCCGAGCGAACTTTTACAATAAATTTTTAGACAATAACTGCTTCTTCGACGATTTCAAGCAATCTAAATCTTTTTGTCTTAGATAATGGACGTACTTCCATAATCTTAACGATATCACCGATTTTAGCTTGGTTATTCTCGTCATGAGTTTTAAACTTCTTCGTATATTTAACACGCTTTCCGTACAATGGATGGAACTTGTATGTTTCCACGACTACAGTAATCGTTTTGTCCATTTTATCTGAAAAAACGCGTCCAGTGTATACTTTACGATCATTACGTTCTGTCATTTGAGGCTAACCTCCTCTCTAAATTCTAGTTATTAACACTAAGCTCTCTTTCACGAGCAACAGTTTTTAACCGAGCAATAGATTTGCGTACTTCACGTAAACGTGCAGTGTTTTCTAATTGTCCAGTTGCTAGCTGAAAACGTAAGTTGAAAAGCTCTTCTTTTAATGATTGTACATTTTGTTCAATTTCGGCAGTGGTTAGTTCTCTAATTTCATTAGCCTTCATTGATTTCACCACCAATTTCTTCACGTTTTACAAATTTAGTTTTAATCGGGAGTTTGTGAGCAGCTAAACGAAGTGCTTCACGTGCGATTTCTTCTGAAACGCCCCCAACTTCAAAGAGTACTTTACCTGGTTTTACTACGGCTACCCAGCCTTCAGGAGCACCTTTACCAGATCCCATTCGAACTTCTAATGGTTTCTTTGTGAATGGCATATCTGGGAAGATTTTGATCCAGACCTTTCCACCACGTTTCATATAACGAGTCATTGCAATACGTGCAGACTCAATTTGACGACTTGTGATCCATGCAGGTTCAACAGCTTTTAGTCCATAATCACCAAATGCTACTTCTGTTCCACCTTTTGCTTTACCATCTAAATGTCTTCTGTGTTGCTTACGATACTTAACGCGTTTAGGCATTAACATAAGTTGTGCCCCCTTCCTTTATTTATTATTTTTAGTTGGAAGGACTTCACCACGATAAATCCACACTTTAACACCTAATTTACCGAATGTTGTATCTGCTTCTGCGTGCGCATAATCGATATCTGCACGGAGTGTGTGTAGTGGTACTGTTCCTTCACTATAGCTTTCTGAACGAGCCATATCTGCACCATTTAGACGGCCAGATACTTGCGTACGGATTCCTTTAGCTCCTGCTCTCATTGCACGTTGGATAACTTGCTTCTGAGCGCGTCGGAATGAAATACGGCTTTCTAATTGGCGAGCAATATTCTCTGCAACTAACTTTGCATCGATATCAGGTCGCTTAATTTCAACGATATTAATATGAACTTTCTTACCTGTTAGTTCATTTAATGCTTTACGTAGTGCTTCAACTTCTGAACCACCTCTACCGATAACCATACCTGGTTTACCCGTTGAAATTAAAATGTTAACACGATTTGCTGCACGCTCAATTTCTACTTTAGAAACTGCAGCATCTTTTAATCGTTCTTCAATATATTCACGAATCTTAATATCTTCATGTAATAGATCTGCATAATCTTTGCCAGCATACCATCTTGATTCCCAATCACGGATGACGCCAACTCGAAAACCTATTGGATTAACTTTTTGACCCACAGATTATCCCTCCTTCTTTTCTGATACGACCACTGTAATGTGGCTAGTTCTTTTATTAATTTGACTTGCACGACCTTGCGCGCGTGGACGGAATCTTTTCAGTGTCACACCTTCATTTACGTAAGCTTCAGACACGTAAAGATTCTCAATATCCATGTCATAATTGTGTTCTGCGTTTGCGATCGCAGAGTTTAATACTTTTTCAACAACAGCGCTAGCGCCACGTTGTGTATGTTTTAAAATAGCAATTGCTTCTCCAACGTTTTTACCTCGAATTAAATCAACGACCAGTCGAACTTTGCGAGGAGCAATTCTAATAGTTTTTGCAACAGCTTTTGCTTGCATCAAGAGCGCCTCCTCTCATATTAACGTTTAGTATTCTTATCATCGCCTGAGTGTCCTTTGAATAGACGCGTCGGTGAAAATTCTCCTAACTTGTGTCCTACCATATCTTCTGTAATATAAACTGGCACATGTTTGCGGCCATCATAGACGGCTATCGTATGGCCAACAAAATTAGGGAAAATTGTAGAACGACGTGACCATGTTTTAACGACTTGTTTCTTGTTTTCTTCGTTTAACAGCTCAACTTTTTTCATTAAGTGTTCGTCTACGAAAGGTCCCTTTTTTAAACTACGACCCATACATTAACCTCCTCCCGTGATTGTCGGACGGGTTCAATTACCCGCCTTACAATCGGATTATTTTTTACGTGAACGTACAATATATTTATTTGATGCTTTATTGCGCTTGCGTGTTTTCAAGCCAAGTGTCGGTTTACCCCATGGTGATACAGGTGATTTACGGCCGATTGGCGCGCGTCCTTCCCCACCACCGTGTGGGTGATCGACTGGGTTCATAACCGAACCACGAACAGTTGGGCGAATACCCTTCCAGCGTGAACGTCCAGCTTTACCTGAGCGAATCAATTCATTTTCAATATTTCCAACTTGACCAATTGTTGCACGGCAAGTTGATAGAATTAAACGAACTTCACCTGAAGCTAAGCGTACAAGAACATATTTCTCTTCACGACCTAGAATTTGTGCTTCAGCGCCTGCAGAGCGAGCTAATTGTCCACCTCTACCTGGCTTTAATTCAATATTATGAATTGTCGTACCGACTGGAATATTTTTGAGTGGTAATGCATTACCAACTTTAATATCTGCATCTTCACCTGAGAAAATTTCTTGTCCTACTTGAAGACCTTTTGGTGCTAAAATATAACGTTTTTCTCCATCAGCATAATTGATTAATGCAATATTAGCTGTACGGTTCGGATCATATTCTATAGTAGCAACGCGACCTGGTATGCCGTCTTTGTTACGTTTGAAATCGATCACGCGGTATTGACGCTTATGGCCACCACCTTGATGACGAACTGTGATTCTACCTTGGTTGTTACGACCTGCTTGTTTTTTAATTGGTTCTAATAACGACTTCTCTGGTTTGTCAGTTGTAATTTCACTGAACGTTAGACCAGACATATTACGTCTACCATTAGAAGTTGCTTTATACTTCTTAATCGCCATCTCTTTTCCCTCCTTTTATAACTTAGTCAATGCTTTCAAAGAAATCGAGTTCTTTACTATCTTCTGATAACTGCACAATAGCTTTCTTACGATCTGGACGGTAACCACTGTGACGGCCCATACGCTTGAACTTGCCTTTAATGTTTGCAGTATTTACTTTAACAACTTTCACACCAAAAACTTCTTCAACTGCTGTTTTAATTTCAGACTTGTTGGCAGTTTTAGTAACTTCGAACGTGTACTTTTTATCTGCCATAAGTTCTGCAGTGTTTTCAGTGATGATTGGGCGCTTAATAATATCACGAGAGTCTTTCATTATGCAAGCACCTCCCCTATTGATTCAGCTGCGTCTTTAGTGATAATAAGTTTGTCATGTGCAAGGATATCCAATGTGTTGATTTGGCTTGCATATTGAACAGTAACATTTGGTAAATTATTTGCACTCTTAAGAACAACTTCATCTTTTTCGTTTGTAACGATTAATGCTTTTTCATTTATATTAAGTGCTGCTAGAATTTTAACAACTTCTTTTGTTTTTGGTGCGTCAATTGCTAGTGCATCTAATACAGTCAAGCTTTCATCTTGTACTTTAGTTGAAAGTGCTGATTTAAGTGCTAAGCGACGAACCTTTTTCGGTAATTTATATGCATACGAGCGTGGAGTCGGTCCGAATACAACACCACCGCCTACCCATTGTGGTGAACGAATCGATCCTTGACGTGCACGACCTGTTCCCTTTTGACGCCATGGCTTACGGCCACCGCCACGTACTGCTGAACGGTTTTTTACTGCGTGTGTTCCTTGACGTTTTGAAGCTTGTTGCATAACAACAGCATCGTGTAAAACGTGTTGGTTTGGCTCAATACCAAACACCGCATCATTTAATTCAATATCGCCTACTTGCGATCCACTTTGGTTATATAGTGCTAATTTAGGCATGACATATCCTCCCTTCAACTAATATTTAGTTAGCCTTTACTGCACTCGTAACTTTTACG
>DUPD01000087.1 GCA_012838505.1 Bacilli bacterium
CATCGTGTTGAGATTATTCATCTTAATGGAGATAGCTATAGAATGAAACATCGAAGTACGATTTTCAGCAATGAAAATGTGTCAAATTAAATAGCGAAAACTGTGTCATTTTACTTGACGGTTACAGTGTTCCGCCAATTCCTGACCAACATAACGTAAGTGCCACGGTTCATAGCCATAGCCAGTGATATGTTCTTTCCCCTCAGGATAACGAACAATAAAACCATGAAGATGAGCATGGTCACTAATCCACGTCCCCTCTGCTGTTCCTTTAAAGGCTTCTTCAAGTGCAAATCCAACAACAGCGGCACTAACATCCATAGTTAGACCTGTTTCATGTTCACTTGTACCTGGGCGTGCAGAATAACGATTGGCAAAATCTTGGCCACTCCTCTTGACATGCCCTTGATAAATGCTTGCTTGCATAGAATTCGAGCGATAGCCCGATATAGCAGCTAGTTCTAAACCTTCTTCTTCTAGTGCAGCTGAAAATAAATCCTCAAGTGCAGTAGCCGCTTCAACTCTTAATTGGCGACGTTCATCACCTTTAGGCTTTGTATGTGGTACATCAGGTTCGACAAGATCACTTGGAACATGGCCAACTGGTAACCGGCGATTTTTATTAACATAGACTTGAATGCTATTTGGATTGCTAACAATATATAAGCCTGTTTCTTCATCAATAGCTGAGATATTTGTAGCACTCTTTTCCTGCTCACTAATCTCTATCTCATCATTATTATTAGGTTTAGGATCTGGTTTGGGCTTAGGTTCTGGTTCTGGTTCTGGTTCTGGTTCGGGCTCAGGTTCGGGTTCGGGTTCGGGTTCGGGCTCGGGCTCGGGATCTGGTTCGAACGCTTGTTCAAATTTAACTTCAATTACTTTTTTTTCATCTAAAACAAACTGTTCTTTTTCTGCCAGAGATTCTAATGTTTGGGTTGATTCCTCGTTTTTTGTTTGATTACAAGCAGTTACAAATATGAATGATAATAATAACACGAATATATATTTTTCTTTCAAAAAATCACCTCCATAAAGCTAATTTTATTATAGCATATTTTTCAGTTTAAGAATTAGGATAATTTAGTCGTTTTACATCAACAATTAATTTTATGCATCATTTCTATTTAACTGTTTGATAATAAGAGGAAGGTCTATTTTAAGTGTTGCCTCTGATCAACAATCATTGCCTGACCAATCAATCTTGCTCTAGACCCACCCATACGGGCAGTGGTAGTCTATATATAGACGCTTTTGAAAGGTTGTGTGAACATGAATCAATATGAACAAATCAAACGAGGCGAACGAGGGGCATGGCTAAGTATTGTCACTTATCTCTTGCTTGCTTCGCTCAAAATAATCTTTGCTCAGGTAACAAATTCACAAGCACTTCGAGCAGATGGACTCAATAATGCGACGGATGTGATCGCATCTGTCTCAATCTTAATCGGTATGAAGATTTCCCGTAAGCCACCTGATCACAACCACCATTACGGTCACTTCCGTGCAGAGTTAATCGCATCATTAGTTGCCTCATTCATTATGGTGACAGTTGGATTACAAGTGATTTTAAATTCAGTCCAGTTTATTTGGCGTGATCAGCCAAGTGAGCCAGAAATGCTTGGTGGGTGGGTCGCTTTAGGATCGGCAGTTTTAATGTTCGGTGTTTATTTTTTCAATCGAAAGCTGGCTCAAAGAATAAATAGCCAATCCCTTTATGCTGCTTCACAAGATAATAAAGCGGACGCACTGATCAGCTTAGCTGCATTTATCGGAATTCTAGGTGCGCAATTCGGCTTAATGTGGCTTGACCCTTTAGCAGGAATTTTAGTTGGTATTTTAATTGTTTATACAGCATGGAAAATTTTCAGGGATGCAAGTGTCACATTAACAGATGGCTTTGAGATTGAATCGGTCACAGAAATCAGAGCCTTTATTGAAAAAGACCCAGACATCATATTAGTGAAAGATATCAAAGCTAGACACGATGGTAACCAGATTTACCTTGATTTAATTCTCTATGTCGACCCAAAAATGACGATTGAACACGCCCACAAGATTACCGATCGCATTGAACGTGAATTGGCTGTTGAATTTAACGCCGATCAAACCCATATTCATCTTGAACCTGACCCTAACGATTAAAGCATTAAATAGACGACAGCAACCGCGCCCATGACAACAAAAATAATATGTAGGCGAAAGACCGCTAGCAAAAGTGCTACAAGTCCACCAACAATTCCAATCAGTGGTTGGTCAGAAACAATATTGATAATACCAGGGAATATCAATGCCCCTAAAGCGGCGTAAGGAATTAATTCAAGCCATTGACCGACCCAATCTGGGAATTTTATTTTATCGACTAAAAATGCAGGTAAAATACGTGGAATGATCGTGACAATGCTCATTAAAATAATCATCATCCAAATTGTCATGATGTTCTCCTCCTTAAGGCTAGGAAACCAAGCCCACTAGCAACAAGTGTTGAAAGTACGATTGACCAACCTTCTTGGAAAAATTGCCCGAAAGCAAAATTTAAGATCATTGCAAGTATAGCAATTAATCCATAACGAAAATTACTTTTTACTGATGGAACAAGTAACGCGATAAACATGGCGTATAGTGCAATGCTAAAGCTCTGACTAATTGAATCTGGAATAATATCACCAACAAAGCCACCGATAAACGATCCGATTACCCACGATAGGTAAGATACAAAGACAAAGGTGAAATAAAATAGATGACCATTTGCTTGTTTGACCGCATCTTTTTCAACTGTTGTGACTGAAAATGTTTCATCCGTGATAAATAATGTTGATGCGACACGCCATTTTAGCGGTGTCGCCATCGTCCGATGCGCAAAAGAAAAACTCATAATAAAATGTCTAAAGTTTAACACAAATGTTGCGATCACAATTTCAAGTGCACTTGTATTAAGTAAAATCATATTGATCGCCATCATTTGGGCAGCGCCACTATAGACAAACATACTCATCCCAGTTAATTCAAAAACCGATAAGCCGGCTTGACTTGATAGCACTCCAAATGTCACAGCAATCGGGAAGTAGGCAAGCATAATTGGCAAGCCAACTTTTAAGCCTCGTTTAATTTGATCAACCGAACGCATAGAAACCCTCCTCTTGATTAAAAGTACAACTGATTAGGAGTTTAAATCAAATAAATAGCTAGCCTGAAGCTAGCTATTTATTGATCTTGCTCAGTTAAAATAAGTGGACCATCTTTTGTAATAATCAGTGTATGTTCAAATTGTGCCGAACGCTTGCCGTCAATTGTACGAGCTGTCCAACCATTATCATCCATCTTACTCTGCCAAGCGCCTTCATTTAGCATTGGCTCAATTGTAATTGCCATGCCCTCTTTTAAGCGCGCGCCTTTTCCAGGTAGGCCGTAGTGAGGAATGTGTGGAGATTCGTGCATTGTCGGTCCAATTCCGTGTCCAGTAAATTCACGAACAACTGAGAATCCTTCAGCTTCTGCATATTGTTGAATCGCATGACCAATGTCACCAATTCGGTTGCCAACTTGGGCCTGTTCAATGCCAAGGTAAAGTGATTTCTTTGTCACTTCCATTAATCGTTTTCCTGCTGGATCGACTTCCCCAACGGCATATGTCCAAGCTGAATCCGCTAAAAATCCATTTAAGTTAACAACCATATCAATTGTGACGATATCACCGTTATTTAGTTTTTCTGGTCGTGGAAATCCGTGACAAATTTCATCATTGATCGATGCGCACGTTGCGTATTCATAGCCGTTATAACCGATTTGTTCTGGAACGGCTCCTCTGTCTCGCATGTACTTTTCTGCGAATTGATCAATTTCAGTTGTTGTTATACCTGGTTTAATCATTTTTGCGATCTCTTTATGAATGTCGGCGAGTAGTTTCCCCGCTTCCGCCATTAATTGAATTTCACGCTGACTCTTTCGTTGAATCATTAAAATAACCCCCTTCTTTCCATACATACTATAACATATTTAGATTTATTGTGTCTTATTTGTCGACTGGTTATAAAAATAATGAGCAAAAAAACACCCCAATAGATGTGTATCCTATTGAGGTGACTTACTTATTTTATTCAATTATTGTTCTTACGCCGTAAAGTCCACCTGCAATCTTTTCTTTACCTGCCTGAAACTTCACTTCCACTTTATTTTTTCCATTCGTCTGTTCAGTTGGAATCGGATACGTCCGATCAATTAGCGCACCCGCTTGAGGTGATTCAATTCTTTCCGATCCAACAACAACGCCATCAACTAAAATATCAAATTCACGATCAAAGCGAATGCCATCAATATGCAGATGGTGGTCGCCACCGTGATACGTCACAATTATGCTGTTATCTTTTTCTGGATCAACTGCCATCTGATAGCTAACAAACCCGCCATCACGTGCATCACGCCAATGACGATCAACTAAGTTCAAGTAACCCATCAATGAATTGTTTGACTGGATACCATGATCCGTTTCAGGTTGTTGCTCACCTGGTTGAACAAAATCAACGGTAATCTTACGTAACGCATCGGCTTGTTCCTTTTCATGATCAACGAAATTTTCATAAGCTTCTTGCGTTAAAACATCCCAATACACTGTGTAGCGTTCATGATGTAAATCATAAAACGGAATTAATGACATTTTTTGATTGCCTGGTTGACCAATTGCTTCTGTTTCAAACGTCAATGTCGCAGCATCAACTAATTGAAGTGTCGTTTCTGGTTCTTTTTCGGTCACCAATGTTGGGACATCAATCAATGGGTGGTTATTGTACACTTGATGATCGCCAACAATGTCTTCTTCAGGATAGTTTTCACGTCCCAATTTTCCAGCGAGCAAAATTGGTCCATAGAAAAAGGCTTTCTTTTCCGGTTGATCTTTGGCAGTATAAGTACGTAAGCCCATTGGAAGTTGGAATGTCACCTTGTCATCCGTAAACCATTCGCGCTCAATCGCATAGTAGCCATTGATTAATTCAAATTCAACAGCTTCACCATTAATCTCAACCGCCATAGCACCTTCTAGCCAGTCAGGTTTACGGATTGAGACCGTTAATTTTTCACCATTACCTTCTTTAACGAAAAATTTACCTGATTGCTCATATGGGAACTGTGTTGCTTGAACAAATTGAAGCTCTTTATCTTCAAGGGTAATCGTTGACGGGATAAAGAGATTAACAAATAGTTGATCCGCTTTTCTCGTATAAATATTTTTCGTATATCGTGCTGGATTTTCCATTCCACTTCCGGTACAGCACCAGAATGAATTGTCTGGTGAGCAGTAAACTTTAAAGTGGCCTGGTTCTGTTGGAATAAAGTACGATTTCATTCCTGACTCTGGATCTTGTGAACCTAGAATATGATTGTAAAGTGCATTCTCATAATAATCCATATAGCGACTATCTGGTTGCCAATCAAATAAATGCTCCGTTAATTTTAACATATTGTATGTGTTACACGTCTCAGTTGAAATAATCCCAAGTGGTTCTGCCCCAGATGGACCAAAATGTTCCGCATTACTATTGCCACCAAATGCGTATGATCGATTGTTAACGACTTCCTCCCAGAAGAAGCGCGCAAGTTTTTGATAATCTTGATTTCCAGTAATATCGTAAAGCTTCGCCGCACCGATTACTTTCGGTATTTGCGTGTTCGCATGTTTTCCAGCTAAATCATCAATCCCTTCAACGAGAGGATCCAACACTGCTTTATGATTAAAACGTTCAGCAAGTTTCAAGAAACGTTTATCACCTGTAATTTGATAAACATCTGCCATCGTTTCATTCATACCACCAAATTCACAAATTAGCATCCGTTGAAACTGCTCATCAGTCAGCTTACTTAAACCACGCTCAGCCCAATCAGACAACTTGACCAGTACCGTCTTCGCTTTATTACATGAAGCTAACCGATACGCATCAACAAGTCCAGCATAAATTTTATGAATACTATACCACGGTACCCATGATCCACCTAGACCAAAGTTATCTACACGAAACTCCCCTGTGAAAACTTCATCGAAACAGTCACGTGGAAAACCACTTAAATAACCATCAGGATCAAAGGATTGGACTAAAGCAAGTTCATCAATCGCATACTCTAACTTTTCTTTTAATAATAAATCACCCGTTACGTTATACATCAATGCTGCTGCCGACAACCAGTGTCCGATCGAATGCCCAGCAATCTCCATCGATTCCCACCCACCATAACGAGGTGCACGTGCTTTTTCTCCAACCGCTTCATAGCACGGTGCAATTAAACGATCGATATCAAGATAAAGTAAGTACTCTTTCCCCTTCTGCTTCGACTCTTTAAACATACCTTGATTTAAGTTTACCTTTATCACTTTTGTCATCCTTTCCACTTAGATATAAGTCTATTATGTCAATGACCTAGTCATTAAAGAATACCGTCATTTTTAGTAAACCTATCTTTTTTTGTGTTATACTATAAATAAAAAAGGTGACAACAATGCCACAAATTAAATTGTTAAGTTATCATTTACCATTAGTTAATGAGGCAGATTACCTTGAGGACATTGACGGAAAATTAGCACATCCAAATCGATTATTAACAGATTTACATGTCTTTATCTTTGTCCAATCAGGCGAAATCGAAGTGATTGAAGATCAAACAACTTACACGCTCAAATCAGGGGACTATCTTTTTTTACACAAAGGGATTAATCATTGGGGAACGAAGCCATACAAACCAAACACAAGCTGGTATTATATCCACTTTTTCACAACAAAAACAGATACAACGAATGAATATCAATGGACAAGTTCACCCTCGATTATTGCTCAAGACAGCTATGAAAAAGTATTAACATTACCAAAAACGGGAACTGTCGAGCAGGTTGATTATTTTAGCACAAAACTTAAACAGCTGATTGACCATCAGCGTAATGGGCCGTTAATTCAATCGCTCAACTGTTATCAACTTTTTTTAGAACTTTATCAGCAAGATAAGCAAACGACACGGAAACCGCATGCAGATAAAATTGTCAAGCAAGTCCAACAACTTTGCCAAGCACACGAGCATAAACTGTCTAGTCAAGTCATTGCACAACACTTACATTTAAATTACCCATATATTTCAACGATTTTTAAAAAGGAAACCGGCAAAACAATCAATCATTATCAAAATGAATTAATGATTGAGCGCGCAATCACACTATTTAACCAAACTGATCTCAATATAACTGAGGTCAGCGAACGATTGGACTTTCCGAATCCATTTTATTTTAGTCGAGTCTTTAAACAAATCACTGGCATCAGCCCATCACTCTATCTAAAACAACGTTACCGACAATGATTTGTTAAAAATATCTCAATAAAAAAGCGCGATAGATATAACAAATAGAGCTAATCGTACCCTCTATCGTCGGAAAATCATCAGAAAGGTAACGATTAAGCACCAATCATCAGAGATCCCCTCAAAATCGTAACGATCTCTAACGAATAGGAGCTTATCGTCAGAGATCAACACCTGAATCAACCCGATGTCTAACGAATAGGGGCTAATCGTCAGAAATCAACACCTAAATCGCCCCGATCTCTAACGAATAGGAGCTTATCGTCAGAAATCAACCTCTGAATCAAGCCGATCTCTAACGAATAGGAGCTTATCATCAGAGATCAACCTCTGAATCAAGCCGATCTCTAACGAATAGGAGCTTATCATCAGAGATCAACCTCTGAATCAAGCTGATCTCTAACGAATAGGAGCTTATCGTCAGAGATCAACCTCTGAATCAAGCCGATGTCTAACGAATAGGAGTTAATCGTCAGAGATCAACCCCTGAATCGCTCCAATCTCTAACAAATAGGAGCTTATCATTAGGTATCTCACTTAAAATACCTTTGATATACAATAAAAAGCGACAAATTGTTAGACATTACTCATAAAGGTCCTTAGACTTCGGAAAAGCACAAAGTTATCCCAAATTAACGAATTTTATAATTCCCTAAACAAAAAGAGGATCTCAGTTAGACTGAAATCCTCTCTCGTAATTAATAAGCACCGTAGCCCCAAGAAGCTCCGATAATGATTAATAAGATGAATAAAACAACAATTAACGCAAAACCTGACCCATAGTTATAACCTGCACCCATCTTGAACCCTCCTTTTGCTATCAATTCATTATAGAATATGATCGGAAGTTAGAAATGGGAGAGTTTTATGAAAAAATGGGTCAATGCCTGTTAAAGATAGTCTTTAATACTGTAATACTTTCCGTTAATGATCGCTGTATCATCTAAAAGAATCTTAACGAGTACATTTGCGACATCTGTCGTATTACTTAATTTATTTTCTATTTTATATTGCTTAAACTGTTCAACATCTTGAAAAGCTTCTGGACTTGTTGAGCGAATATCACCTTGCATATTCGTATCCATAATGCTCGGATCAAATAATATCACTTGATGACCTGTTTTTAATTCCGCTTGCTCTAGAGCAACCGTTTCTGTATAGCGATTAAGCCCAGCCTTTGATGAGCCATATAGACTCCATCCATATGTTGAACGTCCAGCAGCTCCTGAGGAAACATTGGTAATAACCGTTTTGATTCCACAATGTTTCGCCCGCTTTAATACGAGTGAGGTTGTTAAAATTGGAGCAATTAAATTCAGTTGCATATGAGCTTGTACCGCTTCACTCGTCAGCCTCGTTGCGATATCAATCGGTTTCACTGTTGCTGCATTATTAATCAAGTAAACTAGTTCAGTATCTTTTTTAAAAACTTGGTCGTTAATTTTTTCAAAAGTCCGATCCAATTGATTCGTGTCTGACAAATTACAGTTAAAATGCTGATAGGTGACACCTGCTTCTTTGGCAACCTGCAGTAAGGAATCATTCGTCTCTCTAGCAATCCCAACAACATGGATACCAGCCTTCAACAACTGTTTAGCAGTAGAAGCGCCAAGCCCTTTTGATGAACCAGTGATAATCGCATATTTCATCTCCACCAAACCTCCAGTTTATAATCATTCACGCTTTAATTATAGCGGATTTATGCCTGAAGTTCCAATCGTTGGAGAACAATCATTTAATTTAGTGCTTGAGTTAAAACAGCAATATTTCGTTCCATCAATGAAAAATAATCATCCCCATTTTCAATATCTTCTGTTGTTAAAACCGCTAAATTGTGAATCAACAATTGTTCTAAACCAGACTCAGCTTGAATCACTTCCGCTACTCTCGGTTGGATATTTTGCTCAAATAAAATATAGTTAAGTTCTAACGCTTCAATCTCGTCCAACAATTGTGTCAGCTGACGTTGTGACGGCTCTTCGGTCGCAGAAATACCTGTAACTGCAATTTGCTCGATGTTATAATCGCGCTCCCAGTAACCAAATGCTGCGTGCGTCACGAGTATTTTATTGTGACGTGCTTGTTCGATCATTTCGGTAAATGCCGCATCTAGGTCTAATAACCGATTCGATAACTGATCGAAATGATTGTTAAAGTAATCCTGTTGTTCTGGCATCTGTTCGATCAATGTCATTAAGATGTTTTCAGCTAGTTCGTTCATCAGTTTAGGACTGATCCAAACGTGCGGATCTAAATCACCGTGATCATGTCCATGCTCATCGTCCTCATGATCGTGGTCATGATCATAATTTATTTTATCTAACCCAGCTGATGCTTCTAAAAATTCCACTTGTTCGTTTATTAACGCATCTTTAATCGTATGTGCGTAACTCTCTGAAACTTCATCATTAAAAATAAATAAATCCGCTTCTGCAATCTCAACCATCAGCTTAGAAGTAGGTTCAAACGAATGAGCATCAGAACCTGCAGGTAAAATCGATTCAACTTGAACAAAGTCACCACCGATTGTCTCTGCAATAAAAGCCAATGGATAAATTGTCGTATATATCGTCAACTGCTCTGCCTCACCAGTATCAGGTAAAGTTTCAGTTACTTGATCTTGATCTTGATCCTGACCATGATCTTGATTCACCTGACAACCTACAATCACCAACAGCGCAAGACTAATCACAATAATCTGTACGTATTTATTCATTTATCGAACCTCTCTCTTCATCAATATCTTTTTGAATTATATCGTAATGATTCCGTTTTGTAAATAGGAATCGTTACGTTTTACATAAACTTAACTGAATAACATTAGCTTATGTAACGACAGTTGAAGAAATGTGGATAAAAAATAACCTCCAAACAACAAGGAGGTTACTTCGCTTTAGTTAAGCATTTGTTATCGACTTTTTACTAATAAGTCTACTGCCGTTTCAATTACTTGCTTTTGGTCCTCTTTTTCAAACTGTTCAGACTCTAACACACAATTGACTAAATTTGAACTGACAACTAAGCCCATCGTCCGATCAATCGCCGTTCGAGCAGCAGACATTTGAGTGATCACATCCTTACACTCTTTACCCTCTTCCATCATCCGAAGAATTCCCCTTAGTTGTCCTTCGATCCGCTTAATTCGATTTTTCATTTGAGGACTATATTCCATGACGATTCTCCTTCTTTTTAAATAAATATAGTTACGCAAATTTTGTCATTCGATTTTTACAGCAACATTTTTTATCTAAAATTGTATAACCTACAACTTGATAGCCATAACGCTTTAACAACCGAATTCCGATGTTTTTTTCAACAATTGAGCCGGCAATTACATAAAGCGATCCATTCGGCAATTCATGATGAAATCGCTTGATATAGGCTACTGGTAATGCAATTGATTGATCGATCTCTTCTTTAGCTGAATCATTGTAATCACGCAGATCCACCTTGATCTGATCTTGATCGAGTTGATGGTAATCGACGCACTTGACAGATCTCACTGGCACATAACGAAAATAAATTGTATAAACAATCGGTACGAATAAAACAAGGGAGACAACCCACATTTTATAAACCTCCCAATCAAATCTAATAGCTCTATTTTATACCCTAGATCGTATATGGTCAATCGAAATGCAACGAAAAAAAGTACCATCCGTTAGTAACGAATAGTACTCAAAAGCTTAAAATGAAGCTAAATAATCAACGATCGTCACAAGGCCACGATCATAATTCTCTAACAGAAAACTTTCATTTGGTGAATGGAGTCGATCATCAGGTGTGCCAAATCCAAGTAATACAATTGGCATCTTAAAAATATCATCGATCCACTCAACGACTGGAATCGATCCACCCATTCGAACGAATACAGCTGGCTGATTGAAAGCATCCCCATAACTTTTGGCAGCCTGCTGAATCAACGGGTGATTAGGATCCACCTTATACGCTTTCGCCGAAAGTGGCTCACGTACAATCGATACAGTTACACCTGGCGGGAGAGTTTTTTCAATATGATTCACTAATGCATCTTGGATTTTCTCGGGGTCTTGTCCAGGAACAAGTCGACAGGTTAACTTGGCGGTCGCTGAGCTCGGGATAATCGTCTTCGTGCCCTCACCTTGATAGCCACCAAACATGCCGTTAATCTCAAGTGTTGGGCGTGCCATCGTATGCTCGACAGCTGTATAGCCTTGTTCAGAGACCGTTTCAGGAATGCCGGTTGTCTTGGTAAAATTCTCACTCGGTGCATCTGCCATTAATTGGCGTTCTTCCACTGTGATCGGTTCGACATCATCATAAAAGTGCTCAACCTGAACAACTTCATTTTCATCCTTCATCGACGCAAGCACATGTGCCATCGCCATTAATGGGTTCCGAACTGCACCACCATAAATCCCTGAATGAAGATCATTTTCAGGTCCATGAATGGTAAACTCTAAGCCAGTAAAACCTTTCAATCCGTAAAGAATCGTCGGCTGGCCTTCCGTGACCATGCCAGAATCAGAAATCATCGCAAAGTCAGCGCTGAACTGATCCTTTTTTTCTTTCAGGAGTGTGTACAAGTTTTCGCTTCCAATTTCTTCTTCACCTTCAATACACACCTTGACGTTGATCGGGAGCTTACCCGTTGTTTTCATAAACGCCTCAAAAACCGCTAAATACATAAATACTTGACCCTTATCATCACTCGCACCACGAGCATAAAGCCGACCATTGCGAACGGTCGGCTCAAATGGATCCGTCTCCCACAGCTCAAGCGGATCAGCAGGCTGGACATCGTAATGCCCATAAACAAGCACAGTCGGCGCATCCTCACCCGCCTCCAACCACTCGCCATAAACGAGCGGATGCCCCTTCGTTTCCTCTATTTCAACCTGGTTAAAGCCAATTTTAGTTAAATAGTCAGCCACAAACTGAGCCGCATCACGCACATCCGCCTTGAACTTAGAATCCGTACTCACACTCGGAATTCGTAGGAAATCGTTCAAAGCCGTCAGCTGTTCTTCACGATGCTCAGTTAAATAGTTTAAAACTGTTTCTTTCAAACCCGTCACTTCCCTTAGTAAAAAATTTTCTTACGATTTATTCAGAAAAGACATTTGGCCAGCTGTCTTTTTTAGCGAGCATATCTCTTGCTATAGCTTGAGCGCCTTCTAGGCTATGACTTGCCGCCCAACCACACTGAACCTCATTACAAGCCGGAACTTCAGTTGCATCGATCACATCATTTAGCGTTTTTTCAAGCGCATCAATAATCGCATCAAATGACTCATTATTAAGAACGCTCAAGTAATAACCCGTTTGGCATCCCATCGGACCAATATCAAGGACATTACTTAAATGATTCCGAATTTTCTCCGCCATCAAATGCTCAAGCGAATGGAGCGCCGGCATTTCCATATGCTCTTTATTCGGCTGGCAAAAACGCAAATCATATTTATAGACTTGATCACCATGCTTCCCCTCTGTTACGCCAACCAAACGTACGTAAGGGGCAACCACTTTAGTATGATCTAAATTAAAGCTTTCAACATTCATTTTTTTCATTTTTCAACACTCCTATCAATGGTTCTCTTCTTATACGATATCATAACATGGAATTGAAGCCAATTTTGTTGAGCTTGTTTTAGGGGCTAGTGGGTTTTTACTAAGTGAAGTGAATCGTTAGAGATCAACCGGATTTGGTCGGTGGTCTCCGAGGATTAGAGCTTATTCATTAGAGATCTACCGCATTGGGGGAGTGATCTCCGACGATTAGACGCTATTCATTAGATATCTACCGGATTAAGTAAGTGATCTCTGACGATTAGACACTATTCGTTAGATAACTATCGCATTGAGGGAGTGATCTCCGACGATTAGACACTATTCGTTAGATAACTACCGCATTGAGGGAGTGATCTCTGACGATTAGACGCTATTCATTAGAGATCTACCGGATTAAGTGAGTGATCTCTGACGATTAGCGCTTATTCGTTTCCTCTACGACGGCTTTCCGACCAGACAGGGCACGATTAGATCCTATTTGTTAAACCTGTAACGATTTCTCCACCCAGAGTAAATAGTGTCGAGCAATAAAGACAAAAAAAGTGAGCAACATGACATTGCTCACTGAAAAACATTTATCGATTACGCGTTGGGAAAACCCGTTCGATCATTTCGGTAAATTGATCAAAAAATCCTTCGATCGGTTCACCGCGATCAACATCGCGCATATAATTTGATGTTAGATCAATAAAGTCAGGGTTTGACGATACATAAACATGATCAATTTTGTTATCAGCATCTTTAACCGCTTCGGTCACTTTTTTCTCTAACTTATCCGACAGGTCATTATTTTCATTCAACTCACGATCATTATCGATCTGACAAGCGACATAAGCATTGTTGCCCATTGTTAAAACATAAGCACGATCAATCTCAGACACTTCTTCTGTTACTTGATCGGCAATTCGTTCGGCAACTCGATACTCGCCAGTTTGATTTGTTTGGTTTTGCACATCACGTTTCAAATCATTTGACTGCCCGTTTAAATCATTATTGTTGTTATCTTGATTAATCCTGCCATCTTCAAACATATTTCGATCACGTCCACCATCTCGATTTTGTACGATCCGATTACGTGCATTGTTCAAACCTTGGTCGGTTGAGTTTCTCCCACCTTCAGGAATTTGATTCAACTCATCCCCATACATTTCCCGTTGACCAGATTGGTGTCTAACATTTTCAAACCGATCTAATTCTCTGTTATCGAATGACTCGGTATTGTTAGCACCACAGCCAAATAGCGCTGTCAAAGCTACCCCTGCTATGATGATCTGCTTAATTCGCATATTTTATCCTCCTTTTATAATGAGTCAGTTTTAATATGCCAATCAAAGCTACTTTAATACATTGAAATCTCAGACAAACAACACAAACTTACCCAGTGTTATTTTAGTTTTTTTCGGTCAAACTAAAACCGTTCCAAGTAGTTGCTGTAAAAGGAGCGAAAACAATGGTGAGTATTGACTATGATAAAGCTTTATACTATACAATTTGGCAGCAGTGGGATGATTTAATCGTCATCATGATCCGAACAACTGACGACCTCTTAGCAAAGAAAATTAAGAATTTTTTAAGTGCTTTTCAAGCCGAAAACAATACCGAAAAAATTATTGAACAACATGAAAATCTGCTTCACTATTTGGATCATGCAATGGCGATTTGACAAGGGAGGTTTTCCTCCCTTTAATCACTTAATAATCGATCTAAATTTTCAATCGGAATTGCCAAACCAATTTTTCCATACTCTTGATCCGTTGTTGTCGCATAAATCACACCAATCACATCACCATGATCATTGATCACTGGGCTCCCACTATTGCCTTTATATACTGGTGCATCAAGCATCATTACCTCTGTCTCAAGTGCGCTCCTAGTGGTTAATCCGATCCAGTCACCATGATTCGCAATCCCATTAAATCGCAGTGGATTACCAATCAAGAAAACTGACCGATCACGCTCAAGATCGACGTGATCAGCTAACGATAAGTATGGCAAGTGAACATTAGCACCAACAACCTGAACAAGCGCTAAATCAACCGCTTCATCCTCAGCCACTACATTTCCTGTAAAAAGTCCTTCATTAGGATAGTTGACCAACACCGTTTCTTCCCCTTCAATAACATGGTGATTTGTCACGACCAAACCATCCGCGTTAATCCCAAATCCCGTGCCTTTTCCATCACCGGTATCAATCACAACAACCGCTTCTTTATAAGTTTGGACATCTTCATCAACAGACAGGCGCGCCGATGTGATTAAAAAATCAATCGCCGGAATCGAGAATGTTCGTGGCAAAATTGCAACCACATTTAATAATAAAGCAAAAATAATGATCCCAAACACCCATCTTCGAGAGCGTGGTTGTACTGATGTTACTGGAACTTTTGCTTCAGCCCGTAGCTTCGCTTTTTCCTGTTCCAACAATTCAAGCATTTCCTCAGGCTCAATTTCTTCATGAAAATCAGCATCGACAATCAATTGCTCTTGGTCCCGCTTCACCACCAACTCACCTCAATTCAGCAAACTCTCTTACAAGTATAACAAAGTTCGACATTTCCCGGGAAATATCAACACAAAAAAGATGTTTGATTTTTCTGGCTCTTTTCTTTATGATTAGAAAAACAAATAAAAAAGGGGATAATCAACTTGTTATTAGACGATATCTTAGAACATAATGATCAATTTGTTAATAATAAAACGTTTCAACAATATGCTACCGATAGTGTACCGAATAAACACGCCGTTGTTTTAACGTGCATGGACACACGACTAACAGAACTCTTGCCAAAAGCAATGAATTTTAAAAATGGTGACGTCAAAATATTGAAAACAGCTGGCGCGATTATTAACCACCCATACGGCAGTACGATGCGCAGTATTTTAGTCGCGATCCATGCGCTCCAAGCTGATGAGGTTTACGTCGTTGGCCACTACAACTGCGGAATGAGTAATCTCGACTCACACCAATTAGTTGAGCAGATGAAACAAAACGGAATCAAACAAGAAAACTTCGATCAACTTGAAATCAATCCACACGACTGGTTCCAAGGCTTTGATCAAATTGAAGACTCAGTAAAAAATTCGGTCGCCTTAATTAACAATCACCCACTCCTACCAACCGACGTGCCCGTTCACGGCCTGGTAATTGATCCCGCAACCGGAAAGCTCGACCTTGTCATCAACGGTTACGATTGAACTTTAAAAAGGTGCTAACACCAAAGCGTTAGCACCTTCACTATTTAGCCAGCCGATAAATCTCTTCAATCACACGTTCTGTCGCATCTTGACGCTGATACGCCCGCATTGCTGTCTTGATCTGATTTTCCGCGATTATTAGACCAGTTACTTTTTCTAAAAAACTCTCCTCAGTTAAATCTTCTTCAAATAAAACATGCGCATAGCCCTGTTTTTTGAACGCTTCCGCATTTAAAATTTGATCCCCGCGACTCGCCTGTCGTGAGAGTGGAATCAACAACATCGGCTTTTCCAGCGCTAAAAATTCAAAAATCGCATTCGCACCTGCCCGAGAAATGACGAGATCCGTTGCCGCGAGTAAATCAGGCAATTCCTCGTTGACATACTCAAACTGCTGATAGCCAAATTTATGAATTGTCGGATCAAGATTGCCCTTGCCGCAAATATGAATGATCTGATGCGTTTTTGTTAACTCATCAAGCTGATGACGAACCGCTTCATTGATTCGTTGTGCCCCTGCACTTCCCCCCATCACCATAATGACAGGCTTCGATTCGGTCAACCCAGCAAATCTTAACCCCCGCTTCCGATTGCCTGCAAATAACTCAGGTCGAATCACTGCGCCAATCCAGCTCGTCTTCTCTTTCGGTAAGTACTCTAATGTTTCAGGAAATGTGGCAAGCACCTTTTTTGCAAAAGGAACGGCAATTTTATTCGCTAAACCTGGGGTTAAATCCGATTCATGAATCACTGCTGGAATCCGCTTTAGTCTTGCACCAATTAATACAGGCACAGAGACAAAACCACCTTTAGAAAAAATCACTTTTGGCTTTGTTTTGCTCAGAATTCGAATCGTTTGTCCGATCCCTTTTAAAACTTTAAATGGGTCCTTAAAATTTTCAACTGAAAAATAACGGCGCAACTTACCGGTTGAAATCGAGTGATAAGTCACACCTTTGATCGGTTCAATCAACTCACGCTCAATCCCATTTTTCGAGCCGATATAATCAATTGTCCAACCATCTCGTTGTAAGATTGGGATGATCGCTAAGTTCACCATGACGTGACCTGCTGTACCGCCACCCGTCAAAACAATTTGCTTTTTCTCCATAAGATTGTACCTCTTTCATTAAATCATACTCTAATCTATTCATAGTTTAGCACAAACATTAATCGAGAAATAGTTTTTCATGAGTGTGTTGACTGGACAACTTTAATTAAATCTTCTTTTGAAATCTGTCGAGACGGTTGATCGTCACCGATTACACTCGAGCGGAACTCAAGCTTATAACTCAAACCGTTGTTTTGCCACGTTAATATTTTTGCAAAGCCATTATCAGCATAATTGGCTTTAATCGTTGAATCTATATCAATATCCTCTGCATCAGCACTGATCGCAAATGTCCCTTCTGTCACTTGAAATGTAAGCAATTCATTTTCGCGTGAGTAGAAACTAATGTCGATCGCTTCTTCATCAGTACCTGCGATTAAGTAAAGGTCAGAAATAATAAACTCGACCGGGATCGGAACATACTGAGGGTAGTCTGGTGAGAAAGATAATTGGTTAATCGTTGCTTCGACTTCTGCTGTTTCAAATTGATAATATCCTTCTGGTATTTCCGCTTCGCTTTGACAGCCTATTAGAATAAATAAACTGACAGCTAAGAGTCGATACCAGCATTTAGATTTCATAGCATCACTCCTACTTAAATAGTTTACAATTTCCCCTGTTATTAGGAAACTTGGCATTCGCCAATCCTTTAGGCGAATGCTTTAGTTGAACTTATGTAGTAAGAAAGTTATTATACTTTCTTATCTACCAAAAATAGACGACTAAGATTAAGTTTTGTTACATTTTGAAGCATTATGTATCAATAATATAAAATTTTTGAATTTAGACTTTAATTTAATTAAATTGTATTTCTAAGTTCACTAACTTTTAATATCATAATTGGACGTTATTTCCTATGCTGATTGTACAATAATACCCAAATAATCGCAATTCAAATTCGAGTATTTTTTCACAAAAATAAAAAAGATACCCCATTTTGTCGAAGCATCTTCCTTTTTCTTTAATGCATATTCGGAAAGCCTTGTTGTTTCAGGACGTCATAAGCGATAATTGCCGCCGTGTTTGATAAATTCAATGAACGCACCTTATCATTTTTTGCCATATGAATCCGCAAACAGCGATCCTCTTTGCCCTCCAATAGAGCTTTCGGAATTCCACTCGTTTCTCGACCAAAAACAAAAAATAACTCCCGACTCGAATCACTAAAATCAAATTCCGAATAGTACTTGGTCCCGAAGTTCTCAATGTAATAATACTCAGCGCCACGATTTTTCTCATATAACTCATCAATCGAATCATAATATTGAACATTAACATCATACCAATAATCAAGCCCTGCCCGCTTTAACATTTTATCCTCTGTCGAAAACCCAAGCGGACGAACTAAATGTAATGTCGCATTTGTCGCCAAACACGTCCGGGCAATATTACCAGTATTTGCTGGAATCTCTGGTTGATACAAAACAATATGAATCCCCATCTCAATCACCTCTTACAAATCAATCACCCGATTATTATAGCACATCCGACCCAATCCGAAAAAATTTATACTGACACTCAGGCGTCCAAGCCATTGAGTCCTGATAATCCCAATACCGATGCCGAGAATTATTCGTATGTGCATTAACAAGTGGCATCCGATCAGCATTTTTCGCAACAACAATCGTCGTATGATCGTAACGCCCATCACCTGCAAAATCATAACAAATCACATCGCCCAGCTTGAGCTTATCCGGGGAATCAACCTCCGTTGCCCGCAATCCTTTCGTCGACCCACTCAAATACCAACGAAACGCATGCGCCACCGACCAACTAAAGCTCCAATCATTATTCTGATACCACCAACCCGTCGAGCGATTCGGAAACCCGCGCATCGGCGCCCCACCCGCCCGCAAACATTGAGAAATATAATTTGTACAATCATTTACCTCGAAAAATTGATACGCCGGATTGGCGTCGTTCCACCAATGTTCCGCATACCTGACAGCAGCGTTCCGATCATAAACAAATCGTTCAAGCTCTTCAACAGGTGTGAGCTCAATAATCGGATTCGAACGCTGCTCGACCTGATCACAAAATTGCTCGGGCAGCTCTTGATCCCGTTGGAGAATTTTTTTATAAAAAAGGGCTTGATGTTGGCGGCATTGCTCCTCACGGTAGAAACGCTGATTTTTTTTGATTAGAAAAGTGACATGTAATTGATAGTCGATCTGTTTCTCTTGATTTGGGAGCTCACGTTTGCTGAAGACCTGGCTTTTACCAGTGATGCGAACGACTTGATAGCCTCGTTCTTTATGTAATTGGCAAATCCGATTGACCCAGTTTTGTTTGTCGCTCATTAATTGTTGATGCCAATACTGATTTAAGTTCATCATAAATCACCCCTCCATAATGATTTTATGAAGGGGTGCTTGTCTATTATGTTGCGACTTGTTCAAATCGCAAACCTTTTTCCATTTCTTCGATAACTTCTGGATCAGTCTCCGTCTCCATCGCCGTTCGAATCGCTTGATAGCTATCCGATCGACCAATTTTTCCGATTGCCCATGCAGCTGTGCCACGAATGACAGGACGTGGATCGTCATTCATTAATCGAATCAACTCGTCAACCGCTGATTCCTCTTTATAGTTAGCTAACGCAATTATCGCATTGCGCTGAATCGGTTTTTTACCACGCCAAGAGCCTGCCATATTACCAAACTTCTCCTTAAACTCTCGATTTGAAATTGAAAGCAGTGGGATTAGCTCTGGCTTAACAAGCTCGGGATCAGGCTCTAACTCAGGGTGCAGGTGACTATCAATCCCACGATTTTTCGGACAAACGACCTGACAGTTATCAAAACCGTACAAATGATTACCGATTTTTTTCCGAAACTGATCTGGCAGAAAACCTTTCGTCTGGGTTTGATAAGCGAGACACATTTGCGCATTTAATCGGCCGGGCGCAACTAACGCACCTGTTGGGCAGAGGTCAATACAAAGTGTGCAATCCCCGCATCCATCTTCAACCTCTTCATCTGCAGGAAACGGCAGATTTGTAATCATCTCGCCAAGATAAACATATGAGCCAAATTCAGGCGTGATAATCAAGGTGTTTTTTGCACTCCAACCAATCCCAGCCCGCTCTGCAACCGCCTTGTCAGCTAGTTCACCTGTATCAACCATAATTTTTGACCGAAAACCCGGCACACGTGATGCAATATATGTCTCAAGCAGTTCAAGCTTTTCTCTGACAACATAATGATAATCTGTTCCCCAGGACGCCCGACAAAAAGTCCCGCGCCTCTTTCCGCGTTCGTTCTTAACACGTTCCCGCATTTTGGATGGATAGGCAATCGCAATCGCGATAATTGATTCTGCTTCAGTTAAGTGAAGCTCAGGTTCCGTCCGTTCCTCGATTGTTCCTTTTTCAAAACCCGATTGATAACCTGCATCCTGCTGTGCTTTTAAGCGAGCTTTCATCTCAGAAAACGGATTGGCCGCAGCAAAACCAATTTTATCGATACCAATTGTCTTAGAATACTCAATGATGTCTTGTTTTAACTGTTCATTAGCCAATCGTTTGCCTCCTTTATACTATTTTATATGTAGATATTTTTGGGTTATGCGCGAAATTTGAGATTTATGCTCGAAATTCTAGTTTTATGCTCGATATTTTGGATTTATGCTCGAAATCCACGATTTATGCTCGAACGCGCATAAAATGGATTAACCTGGATCAAACGCGGGTGAATTTTTCATAAAAAAAATCTTTTACTTATACTTACTACTTTAGCAAAAATTCGCCCAACAAACAAAGAGGAAATGCATTGTTTAATCCAACGCATTTCCTCTGGTTTATTTTATTCTAAGCCCATCTCTGCTTTTAGGCGCTCAAGTTCGTCGTCAACAGCAGGGGAACTGTTTCCTGAAGCATATTTTTCAGCTAAATTCGATGCTTCGTCGACAGGTCCTTCATTTAATTCAGATACGGCACTTGCTTCATCAAGACGGCGGGCAACTTTTTCTTCTAGGCGGTTAAATGAATCAACGCCACCTCTGCCACGACCTGATTTGTCATTGATTTGATTCATTCGCTCTTTCGTATTAGCGACAGATATTTGTGCTTTTAGCATCGCTTGACGTTGCTTCAACTGGTTAATATCACTTGCTAATTTATCGTGCATTTGGCGCATCTTACTCGCATTTTCATGTGCGATTGCATATGTTTTGGCGAGATTAACACCGATATCTTCAAGCTCTTGCTTCTTGGCAAGAAAAACACGCGCATCATCATCGTTACCTGCACTGATCGCTTTTTTAGCAAAATCGTGATACTTCTGAACTTCTGCTTCGTTATCATCAACTAAGCGTTTTGCGCGAGATTCTTCTGCCATCACGCTTGCAGTATTTTTTTTCACTTCAGCTAAATCTTTTAACATATTACGTAAGTATTGATCGATCATTTTTTCAGGATCTTCCATCCGATCGAGCAACGCATTAACATTTGAACTAATAATATCTTGAAAACGTGATAAAATTGACATTTAATCAGCCTCCCAAATTATAGTTTATTCAGTGTCTTCTTCCGCTTTTTCCTCAACTAATCCCATCGCCTGCTTCATTCGCTCAAGTTCAGCTTCGACAGCTGCTGACTCACGATGCTCAGCATACTTTTCTTCAAGGCTTTTCGCTTCATCTTCAGGTTCTTCATTTAATTCAGCCATTGCGTCAGCTTGATCTAGACGCTCGCTAATTTTATCTTCCATCCGTTTGAATGAGCCGATCGAGCCTTGTGTTTTACCAACGGATTGATTCGCTTTGTTGATTTTTTCTTGTGTATCAGCAACGGAAATTTGAGCTTTCAACATTGATTGACGTTGCTTTAATTTTTCAATATCGCTTGCTAGTTTGTCGTGCATTTGACGCATTTTACTCGCATTTTCATGCGCGGTTGCATACGTTTTTGCTAAACCAACACCGATATCTTCAAGTTCCTGTTTTTTAGCGAGGAAAACACGCGCATCGTCATCACTGCCAGATTTAATCGCTTTTTTGGCCAGCTCTTCATATTTAGCAACTTCAGCTTCATTGTCAGCAACAAGTCTTTTCGCTTTAGTTTCTTCAGCCATCACACTCGCTGTATTCTTCTTCACCTCAGCTAAATCATTAGACATATTGCGTAAATACTGATCAATCATCTTTTCTGGATCTTCCATTCGATCGAGTAGTGCATTGACGTTTGAGCTAATAATATCTTGAAAACGACTTAAGATTGACATTTAATATCCTCCTTTAAAATGAACTGCTTATTTTACTGGATCATCTTGATATTTTTTCGTTAATTCTTCTTCAGGACTTGCACCAAATTTTTCAATTGGTTGGCTGAGAATATCTTTCGTTTGCTGGGCTTCAAGATTTTTTTGTGCTTGCTTACTCTTCCACCAGCTAAACAGTATGAATATTAAGACAACAACTGCGATCACAATCCAAACGGTAATCCAAGGAGATTTCGTCACTTCCATCATGCGATCAGCCGAATCTTCGAATGCCTTACTGAAAAGTTGATCATATGTCAGACTATGATCATGATAGTAGCGTTCAACATAGTCATAGATAATGTCCATCGCTTCATTATCAACCACTGTTCCAATCTGCTTTCCTCGAACCAGTTCAAAAATGTAATTACCCGCGCTCGGTTCAAAGAAGACTAATAATAAGTGAGCCTCGTCAGTAAATAACTCATCATATAAGTTATCTGCATATTCATAAAACTCATCAAAACTTGGATCTGTTTCCCCATCAAGATTATCAGTAATATAGATATGAGGCTGGACACCAGTTTCATTGTAAAAATGTCTTAACCCATGCAACAGAGTCGTATGATTTTCAAACCAACCTGTTTGAGCCGTATAATAATCGGTTTCATTGACTAATCCCGATGGCAATGGCTCACGTTCAATTGTTGATGGTGTCACAGAACCTGGCATCGTTGGATTAAAGTTTCCGATCGACGAAATGACGATCATCACAACCATTAACAAGAAGACTGCCATTAAGATAAAGCCACACCCAGCACCACCGCAACCGCCACCTCCGCCGCCATAGCGTGGTCTACCCCAGTAGGGACGTCTCCACATGCCACCGCCATAAAAGCCTCCTCGAGGTCGATTGTATCTTGGTCTTGGACGATGACCACCGCCACCTAGACCGCCGAATCCACCAGAACTTCCGCTGCCTCTTGATTTACCGGAACTAAAAGAACCGCCAGTACGGGCACGTCCAGAGCTACGGCTTCCACCAAAACTCCCACCACTTCGGCCCCCAAACGAGCCACCACGGCTACCTCCTCCGCGACCGCCGCCAAACGAGCCACCTCCACGGCCTCCGCCGCCTCCTCTACCTCTAGCCATAAAAAGACCACATCCTAACATTCAATTTTAATAGTTTTCCTAAAATTATCATAGAGAGTTTTATCTGTCAATTGGTATTTGTAAATAGTAGAACTGGACTAACAGAAATGAAAAATATGGGGGGAGTTTTTTAGCGCAAAAAAATGTGACAGCTATTTTGTATTTACCCGTTTTTAGGTATGAATATGTTTGTTTTTCAAAAAATAAGCTAATTTACCTAGATTATGTTTTTATAAGTTATAAAAATCCACAACTGAAGAGAATTCCTGAAAATCTAGTGGGTATTTTTTCCTATTTTAGAGAAAATAAAAACGCAACACTTCATTTTAAAATAAACAAAGTACTGCGTTAGGTGAATTGATAATAAATATTATAGCAGAATCAGAAACAGAATGCAATATTTTTTCAAAAAAAGTTTAAGCTCACTTCAAACGGGTATTACTAAGCAAGCGATTAGTTATCTAAGTAACAATAGAATTTGATTATGTGGACATGAAAAAATTAAATTTTATAAGGAGGTCGTCTCATGCTTTGGACAATCATTGGGATCTTATTATTAGCTTGGTTGTTAGGTTTCATCTTTGAAATTGCTGGTGGGTTAATTCACATCCTACTTGTCATAGCTTTAGTTGTCTTTATCGCAAGAATGATTAAAGGACGATAACTAAAAAAACGACCTAGGAACTTATCTTAGGTCGGTTTTGTTTTATCGCAGTGCAACAAATGAACAGGTAACGAATAAGCTCTAATCGTCAGAGATCACACTGTTTCTAACGGCGGTTTCGAACGAATAACCCCTAATCGTCAGAAATCAGACTGTTTCTAACATCGGTTTCAAACGAATAGGCTCTAATCGTCAGAGATCACACTGTTTCTAGCGGCGGTTTCAAACGAATAAGCCCTAATCGTCAGAAATCACACTGTTTCTAACGGCGGTTTCAAACGAATAAGCCCTAATCGTCAGAAATCACACTGTTTCTAACGGCGGTTTCGAACGAATAACCCCTAATCGTCAGAAATCACACTGTTTCTAACGGCGGTTTCGAACGAATAGGCTCTAATCGTCAGACATCACCCTAATAATCAGGTTGGTGTCTAACGAATAGGAGCTAATCATGTCCTCACGCAATAATCAATTAGTTCATGACCCCACTGATTTAAGCTTCACCTTATTTTTTCACTACTGTTTCTAGCCATGTTTTTGCCATTAGTGCATTACCAGTCGTACTCATATGGACACCGTCGATCGTTAACGGGAGTGGCCGCGCGCTATTTAAATAATTAATAAATGCTTGATATGTCGGCACAACTGTTAACTGATAATCAGCACCAACTTGATTAACGACATCAACATAGGCCTTCAATTTTTGATTCCCTTCAGACTGGACATCCTCAGCTATAATTGTTGGCTCCATCAGAATAATTTCCGCTTTTGTTTCTGCTTGTGTCTGATCAATTAAATGGCGCAACAGCTCTTCATATTGATCGGGAAAAACTTGATCCATTTCCGGGTTGTCAAGCTGACGCCAGACATCATTGACACCAATTGAGATCGAGACAAGATCAGGATCGTGGTCAATTACATCTGTTTGCCATCTTGCGACTAAATCAGTGATGCGGTTTCCACCGATGCCTTGATTAATGATCTCAGGAAATTGATTCGGTGTGCTGATCGCAAAATAATCACGAATCATTCGAACATAATTTTCACCGATATTCGCTTCATCTTCAAAGCGTCCCCATTCTGTAATACTATCCCCAATAAAAATAATTCGCTTATGATTCAATCTTTCTTCCTCCTAAACAATCCTTATAAAAAAATTCACCCTACTATTATGACACAAAAATGAAATTTGCTGTACTACAAAATAATTGAACGATTCTTCCCTGTTCGCTTTGCTTCATAGAGTGCCTTATCAGCTACAGTCACGATCGTGTTGACTCGAGTAACTGATTGGTGATCAGAGAGGACCGCACCAAAACTAGCGCCAACATTTAAATGATTGTTATCAATATAATAGGGTTTCTGTAAGATTCGTTCTAATCGTTCAATCAGGCCTGATAAATTCTCTTTAGTCGCGATTTCAGGTAATAAAATAATAAATTCATCGCCACCTAAGCGACCGACTGTATCCATCTCTCGGACAGTATTTAAGAGTCGCTTACTTAACTGGACAATCACTTGATCTCCTGCATCATGGCCATACTGATCATTGACTGCTTTGAAATTATCAAGATCGATCATAATCACCACGAATGGGATCTGATCACGCTCAACTTTAGCAATCACTTTTGCCATTCGATCATCAAATAAACGGCGATTTGCTAGTCCTGTTAACGGATCACGAAAGGCAAGACGAAGCAGATCTTTTTCATAGCGCTTTCGATCCTCAATATCACGGGCGACGATATTTGTATGGTCATAGTCTCCATTTCCTGAAAAGACAGGTTCAATCTTCAACTCAAACCATTGAAAGTCTCCTTGAATCCGGCGGAACTTGACCTCTACTTTTTTAGTTGCCCGTTCCTCAATCGCTAACTCCAATTGCTCTTTGAGTTGGACTTGATAATCCTCTGCGACAAAATCAATGAGATTCTGTTCGTAAAACTCAATTAATTCATAGCCAAGAACGCGACTATGTGATGGTGAAAGATAACTGAAATAACCTTGATGATCGACAATTTGAATCAAATCGGATGAGTTTTCAGCAATTAAGCGGAAGCGTTCCTCACTTTTTAATAGAGCTTCCTTTGCAAACAATTCTGCCGTCATATCTTTAAAAATCAAATAGACACCTTCGACCTTGTTCTCAATATTCATTGGAATAAAGTTAATTTGTAACTTCACTTCATAGTGGTCTTCACTAATAATCGTAATATCAATCGATTGAGGTAAACCTAACTTCGTCTCCTCAAACTTCCGAATCACTAACTCCTCATCAGCTGTTTTCAATAAATCAAAAATATTCCTTTCTTGATCATGGCGGTAAATTTGATTAATAAATTGCTGACATGATTTGTTCATCCGAATAATTTTACCCCACGGATTTAAATAAGCTATTGGGTCAGTGTTCTCATCAAATAGTGACTTGTAACGCTGGCGACTCACTTTTAAGCGCTGTTTACTAATATTTCGCTGTTTTTCAACCATTTTCTGTTCGGTAACATCACGAGTAACTGCCAGTACATAAGCGACCTTTTCAGCTTCAACAATTGGCGTTAAAGTTGTATAGACTAAACGCTCTCCTAAAAATGGCGAAACAAAACGATCATGATAACAGTGGATTTTCTTTTCATGGATCGTGATCTGATAGTGTTTGCGCAGCGAATCCGTCTGTTCTTGAGAAATTCCCTGACCGAGCTCTTGTCCAATTAACTCATCTGCAAAAATTAAGCCATCACGTACCGCTTGATTAACTAACTGATAATAAAGACTCTCGCCATCATCACCAACACGCATCACATAAACCATATCTTGCATACCATCAATTAACTTTTGATTTGTGATCAACATATGCCTCACCTTTTTAATAAGATTAAGCCTATTATACCACTATCCATCAGTGATTAGTGGAGAAAATTACGATGAAAAAAAGTGGCTTAGCCCAAAATAGCTAAACCACTTTTTGATCGTTCCCTTCAATAAAGCATACAATTAATTTTCTGTTGTTGTATGTTGATACTTATCTGCTACACCAGTTTTTCTTAGCACCCACTTAATAATTTCTACAATAACAACAATACTTGCAGCTGCAATAACAACAATTAACCATCCTGTAGCACCTGGTAGAGTAACGTCAAAGAAGTCGTTAATACCTGGAGTCAGAATTACACCATATAACAATGCTGCCGAAAGTAATGAAGCCCAATTTAAATATTTATTATTAAACGGATTTGAACTAAACATTGAATTAAAGATTGATTTCACGTTAAATGCATGGAACAATTGAATCGTACCTAATGTTGCAAATGCCATTGTTTCGGCAAGATTAATCGCGATCATTTCTTCTGGTCCCATACCTAAAGTTGGCGCATATTGATAACGCGCAATCCAGTAAACGAATAAGGTGATTCCACCTTCAAGGATACCTTGATAGACGATACTTGGTAAAACACCATTTGATAAGAAACTTGAACCTGGTTTACGTGGTCTCATCTTCATAATATTATTTTCAGCCTTTTCCATCCCTAACGCAATGGCAGGGAAAACGTCTGTAACCAAGTTGATCCATAAAATATGAATCGGCTCAAGGATTTGCCAACCAATTAATGTCGCAATAAACAACGTAATGACTTCACCTAAGTTTGCGGATAGTAAATATTGAACTGCTTTTTGAATATTCGCAAATACTTTACGTCCTTCTTCAACCGCATGAACAATCGTGGCAAAGTTATCATCTGCAAGTACCATGTTTGAAGCACCTTTAGACACTTCTGTACCCGTAATTCCCATACCAACACCAATATCCGCTTGTTTTAATGATGGCGCATCGTTTACCCCATCACCCGTCATCGAAATGACCTTATCTTTTGACTGCCATGCACGGATAATACGAACTTTATGCTCAGGAGAAACTCGAGCGTAAACTGAATATTTCTCAATGTTTTCGGCTAACGTTTCATCACTCATATTATTTAACTCTGCACCTGTTAAAACATGTTCTTCATTGTTTGCATCACTTGCATCTAAAATTGTTAACCGCTCAGCGATCGCTTGAGCAGTGATCGCGTGGTCACCAGTAATCATAATTGTTCGAATCCCAGCAGTACGCGCTTCTTCAATTGATCCACGTGCCTCTTCTCGTTCAGGGTCAATCATTGCGACTAAACCAGAGAAAATTAAATCATTTTCAACTGTCTCTGAATTAACTTCTGCCGGTAGCTGATCAATAATTTTGTAAGCACCAGCCAATACACGTAAAGCTTGGCGAGCTAACTGATCGTTTGAAGCTGAAATTGCTTGGATATCTTGTTCAGTAATTGGATTAGTCGCTCCATTGTTGTAGATCTTTGTGACTCGTTTGATTAACTGATCTGGAGCCCCTTTAACCGCAACTAGATAACGACCATCTGCTAATTTATGAATCGTTGACATTAACTTACGATCTGATTCAAAAGGTACTTCTTCGACACGTGGTGTTTGCTCAAGCTCACCTTTCAAGTCAAAACCTTTGTCTAATGCGTATTGAATCATCGCCACTTCAGTTGGATCTCCAACTAAGTTATTTTCTGCATCAGTACCCGTATCATTGGCAAAACTTGTTGAACGAATGAGTGGATGATCTAAGTCGATCGCTTCATCCGCATCATGAATCTCACCATTGTAATAAACTTTTTCAATCGTCATTTTATTTACAGTTAACGTACCTGTTTTATCAGATGCGATAATCTGCGTACTTCCTAACGTTTCAACAGCTGGCAATGAACGGACTAATGCATTTCGCTTCGCCATGTTCTGAGTCCCAATCGACAGAATAATTGTCGTAATCGCTGGCAACCCTTCAGGAATAGCTGCAACTGCTAGAGAAACAGCAATGAGTAACATTTGCGTCCATGGCATGTCTTGGAAAGCAACACCAACTAGGAAAGTTAAAATCGCAACACCAATAATTAAGTACGTTAGCATTTTACCTAATTGATCTTGATCCTTCTGAAGTGGTGTCTTCTGAGACTCGGTTGATTCCAGCATTGAAGCGATATGACCAACTTCAGTATTCATTGCAGTCCCCGTAACAACACCAAGTCCACGACCGTAAGTGACGTTCGTACTTGAAAACACCATGTTTGTCCGATCACCAATTCCAGCTTCAGCATCAATCGTCGCTGTATTTTTTTCCGAAGGGACAGATTCACCCGTTAATGCTGCCTCTTCCACTTGTAAAGAGTTCGCTTCTATTAAGCGCATATCAGCTGGGACAACATTACCAGCTTCTAAAAGCACGATATCACCTGGAACAATTTCAGTACTCTTTAAGACGGTAATTTTCCCATCACGGCGAACCTGTGCTTCAGGTGAGGCCATTTTTTGTAATGCATCAATCGCTTCTTCTGCTTTATTTTCTTGAAAGACACCCATAATTGCATTTAAGACAACAACAATCATAATGACGATTGCATCAGACGGCTCTCCACTAACCAACCAGGATATGACCGCTGCAATGATTAAAACGATAATCATAAAATCTTTAAATTGAGCGATAAACTTTTGTAATAATGAACTACGGCTCCCCTCTTGGAGCTCATTTGGCCCATATTTTTCAATTCGTTTGGCTGCCTCTTCTGAGCTCAGACCATTGTGAATATCAGTCTCTAGTTGAGAGATAACTGCTTCACTCGATTGGCGATACGACTTAACATCTTTCATTTCTTTAATTCCTCCTTAGTATGTTCAATCCTTTTCTGCTAGATAGAGTCATTTCTTAGTATGTGCAACTGCTTTAAATTTCATAAAGTCATACGATTAAAAAAAGACCTATGCGCAGATAATTTAAAATCAGCGACATAAGTCTCACTATTTAAGTACAGTACCAGTGGACTAATTTATTTTAGTCACTTATCGTTGTTGATACTGACGAGGAATGATTTCCTCTAGTTACTCCCTTATGAAAGATTCAATTACAGCCATTATAATAAGTGGCACTTTAAAAAGCAATATAATTCTCGTAATTTTTACAATTTTCGCAGAAAAATTATGCCCTTAAATCAATATTTCCACCTAAATGTGGCTGGACCGATTGTTCAAGCATCCGAATCATTTGTTCTGATTGCATTTCCGCATGATCCATCGTTTTTTTCATCACACTAATTGAGGCCTGTTGCTTCAGTTGTGATTGACTCATCATAATTGATAATTTAGCAATATCCATCGTGATCACCTCTATTTCTAGTTTAGCATATTCGCATCTCGTTCGACAATTTTTTATAAAAAATTAAACACGCAACAATTGTAAGACACTATATTGTTGTTGCATCGCTTGTGCTGCTGCAAACTGTGCAACTTGAGCTAAAATATTATGCTTCGTAAACTGCATCATCTCTTTCGCAATATCAACATCACGAATTCTTGATTCTGCTTCAGTTAAATTAATCGACATCGTTGTCAGATTGTTGATCGTATGACCAAGACGATTTTGCGTGGCACCGAGTCGTGAACGCTCACGTGAAACTTGATTGATTGCCTGATCAAAGATATCAAGCGCCTCTTCCGCACCCTCTTGAGTTGAAATATCAACCTCATCAACACCAAGCGCTTCAGCACGCATATCATTAATCGAAATCGCGATATTTTGACCCGAGTTCGCACCAATTTGCAAACGCTGATTTTGAAAATCACCATTCAAAAGTGGTTTTTTATTAAATTCTGTATCCCGACCAATCCGCGTCAACTCATCCCGCAATTGAATAATCTCATCCTGCATCATTTGGCGCTCATCATCCGAGTAAGTTCCAGTCGCAGCCTGAACACTTAATTCACGCATTCGATGCAAAATCGCATGACTCTCATTCAACGCACCTTCAGCCGTCTGCAAAAGCGAAATCCCATCCTGCGCATTCCGAACTGCCATATTCAACCCACGAATTTGTGCCCGCATCTTCTCTGAAATTGCCAAACCCGCCGCATCATCAGCCGCCCGATTAATCCGCAGCCCTGATGACAACCGGATAATCGACCGCTGTGTCATCGCATAATGATAAGACATATTTCGAATCGCAATCATCGCACCGACATTTGTTCCTAAGCGCATTTTTCTCACCTCTTTTCTATTTTGAATCGATCTCCGAACAGATAAAGCTCTATAGTTGGTATATCGGCAAACCTCTAAGTAATTTCAAGGAATTTTAGTTTATCTGCTTGTTTTGTTTTTTAGTTCGTGTTAAAATTAAATAAGAACATACATTCGCTAAAGTCATCATCTTATTTAGAAAGTAGATGATTCGATTGAAGATGCAAAATCCACACGATAAAACGAAACTTCAATCAGTGGGAGTGTTCGTCCTTCTCCCACTGAATGTTAGTTGAGTTAATCAGGACATTACCGTCCGTTATCTCCCACCTTCATAAATTTACTGTTTTCTCTATTTTGAAGTGGGAGTCTTACGGACGGTTATCTGTGGAAAGTTTTTTAAAGCTACTTTTTCAGATTTAGAAGTCGCGAAAGATTTCCTTACTTACTTCGTTCCACAACCGATCATAGAGCTGATTGATTTAACGTCACTCAAACTCGAAAAAGACAGCTTCGTCAGTCACAAACTCGATGAGAACTTTACCGACCTACTATTTAAAACAAAAATTAAAGATCACCCGGCTTATTTACATTTCTTATTTGAGCACAAGAGTTATTTAAGCAAAAATGTCAGCTTACAATTACTTCGGTATATGTTGGAAATTTGGTCTGCGAGTCAAAAGGAAAAGCCCTCAGATGACTTACCAATGGTCATACCAATCGTGATCTATCACGGTGACCCAATTTGGACAATTCCACTTAAGCTAGGTGACTTAATCAACGGTTACGATGATCTACCAGTTGACGTCCAAAAATACGCACCAGACTTCGAATATGTTCTCTATAATGTCATAGACTATCAAGACACAAACTTTAAAGTTCACGTGTTTTTGAGGATAATGTTCAACTTATTTCGAGATATTCGTAAGAAAGGACCAAAAGCAATTTTGAAAACCATTTTCCATGCGGTTGACCTGTTAAAACAATTTACTAATCAGGATACTGCACTGCAATATCTAGAAACGATGATGTACTACGTCTTTCACGCCAACCAACAGGTTACAAATGATAAATTTCATGATATTATGGGATATATAGAACAAAACTATTCTGAAGGGAGCGATAGAGTGATGACTTTAGCCGAAATATTCCGAGAAGAAGGTAAGCTTGAAGGCCAGCTGGAACTACAAATTAAAAATGCAATCCAACTAATCACAAAATTCGTAGCTCCAGTACCTGATCAATTAGAGGAAAGAATCAACCAACAAGACCTTGCAACATTAGACACAATTATTATGAGCATCGATGAGTGGAAATCACTCGAAGAGATCGAAAAAATTCTAAAATAAGCACTGCAAATCAAATTCAAAAAGCACCCGCAAAATTTAATGCAGGTGCTTTTCTTATTTATCGTTTAATCAAGTTTCGGAAAATGATCAAAAAACTGAACTAAAGAGTGCGCAGATCCCTTTCGTTTCTTTGAAAACGCAGGAACGACTTGACCCAATTTTTTCACCTGCTTCAAATTAACAAAAGGTTGTAAGAAGTCACCCTGATTGAATAATTGTAGACTTTTTGATCGTACTTATCACTATTTAAGTCCCAAGATGAAATCGCTGCTGAAAAAAACCCGGACCATTTGTATAAGTAACGTTGAAAAATGGTGCAGCATTAAACGTGACTGTTTTCTTAAAATAGTTTCCATCAGTTAAAGTTTCTTTAACAGTAGCTACATTGCTATTTTTTGATGAAAAGACATTATATATTTTATGCTCAATTAATTGATACGCTACCCCTTGTGCTAAAAAGCCACCTAATGTTAATGGATGCATCTTGATCAACCTCTTCAGGTCGACGCATCTCATTTTCCCAGACAGCATCCCAAATCACACCGTTTAATAATAAATAGACACTAAAATGGTCAACTGTTGCTGTGACTGAATGATTATCAGGATTATGCGTTTGATTTTCCATTCGATCTAAACGTTGCATAGCTTCACTTCAAGTCCTACACACACTATGAAACTCTCAAAATTCTTTATCACACTCAGAAAATATCAATTAAAATTGCTCATAAAAACAAGTATCTGGAGCTAATCAACTCCAGATACTTACTTTTAAGTATTTCTTTCTGCATTTAGTTTATTTAATTACTCAACCTCAACGTAGCCGAGACCTTCCATCAACTTCTCAACCGATTCTAAAGAATACGTCCGATCATAAGTGTCATGATACTCATCAATTTGAGTAATATTTGTCTTACCATCTTGATCAAGAATAATATTTCTAAATCCATAAAGAGCAGTAAATGTATCATCTAACTCATCATCAGAATCGTACTTATTAATCGTATAAAGTGTGATTAACGATCCGTGATTTGAAGAATCGTCCCAATAATCATCAGAATCTCGATCGAACTGACGATAGTAAGTTTTCCCTTCAACGATCTTATACGAGATCTTAGACGAGAAAAAACCCCCATCCGAATCCTGATATTTCCTGTTAACACCTTCACTAATCATCCGCTCGATATCCTCTAAGTTTGCAATCTCATACGCATTTTCAGGAACAACATCTAAACCAGATGCCTCGAACTCAACCGCACCATCACCAGACAACGCATAACCAATGTAAGCTAAGTTATTACGAGATTCTTCTGATAAACTGACCCTAACCATATCACCATTAGCAATCTCACCATCTTGATCAGCCTCAAACCATAAATCATACAAATCACCATCAAACGTCGTATCTATTTGAATCCTTCCACGACCACTGACACCATTGAAATTCACAATTACATTGCGCTCAATTTCTTCATCCGACAATTCAGCCGGCTCCTCTAAACCACTGACAGTAAAAGTTACTTCATCCTTCGACTTTAACTTATTCGTCTTTTCCTTATCAATTGAAATACGAACCGTAACCTCATCACCATTCGATAAATCAGAATCCTGCGCTAACTCAATCGAATAGGCCATCATCATATCGTTAATAAGATCCATCTTTTCAGACTCCAGATCCCAATAATCCTCCTCAGTCACACCAAACGCATCCTCAACCAAACGACTATCATCCACCGTATAATAAGCCGTCCCAAGCGTATCATACCCACTAAAATGAACCTCAATATAATCCGACAAGTCCACCTTCGACCCACAAGCCGTTAAAAAAACAAGCCCAAAAAACAATAAACTAAAACGCTTTGCTATGTATTTCATCTAATTATTCCCCCATATCTCTCTATTATAATATTTATAGCATAATATATATCGACGAAATTCGCAATATATTTAGACTTATTTAATTAGAACAATCTAACCATAAAAACCCCTAATCACGATTAAGTGTGACAATACAACCCTTCAGGCAAAAATTCACCCTAGTTTGTTTTGAAAAATATTTGCGGTTGAATAACATAGTATTTTTCAAAAATCCTTAAACAAACTTAGAAAACAGCGATGAAATCCAAGCCGTTTTTGTAAAACAGCATCTCGATAATGAGTTGTATGAAAACAAAATATGTGCTAATTTGAAAGTAAGATAACCATGTAAAAAACTCAAGAAAGGAGAAGCCAGATGAGCGAAATTATTTTAAATCAAATCCTAACTGAATTGAAAGAGATTAAACATGAACAAACAAAGATAAATGAGCAGATTGACCAGCTAGATAAGCGAATTAAAACCATGAACAAACGGAAAGAAGGTAGCAACAGTCACTTAGATTCCCACTCAAATACAGTAAAACTCATTCACGATCAGATCGAGAAATTGACTGAGTACCACTCAAATACGCTGAAAGCAATTAAGGGCTTAGCATCTCAAGACGATGTCGACTACTTGATTGACAAAGTCGGAAAACACGATCGGGAAATCTATAAACTAAAAAATAAACTTGAAAACCAAACGTCAAACGAATAGAGGATGATCTATTCGTTATTTTTTTATATCGGACAATTTTTGATTTGAAAAGCTGTAAAAAGTCCGTAGTCAACTTCAGACATTTTTTAATTTTTTATATAGAAATTTGTCCGATCTAGAGTAATCCTTTTTTAACTTTCAAAATAACCTTTTTTAATCTTAATATAAACAGGTTTTTGTCCGATTTGCTCGATTAACGATAGCTCTTCTAGTTTCTTTACGGTCGCACGAATCGTTGTCGGAGACACACTATGCACTTCGGCAAGTTCTTTGACTGTCATCCCTTTTGATGATTCAACACCAAAGAAATAGTTCTGAACAATTGTAAACATAACACCTCTAAATCTCTCTTTTTTATTATTGAGTTTCGGTTCTTGATCAATTTTTTCAATCGCTAATCTTAACAATTCATCTTTTTCTTTTATTTCCATAGCCATTTCTTTCAACGCACTCAAAATAACCGTTAATAGTGATTCAATAAAATAATTCATTTCACCATTATTCTTAATACTATTGGTGACTTCAAATGCCTCTAAATATTTATTACTAAACTTGTTAGCTGCTCTCGATAAAGATAGAGCACCAATATCGCCAACAATTTTAGATAAATAGAGACTACTTAAAAATCTTGATGTCCTCCCATTCCCATCGTAAAAAGGATGGATATAGCCATAAAAATAATGACCAACAGCTACTTTTATCAACTCTGGAACTTCTGATTTATTCATAAACTTCAATAAATTATCCATTTCAATTCGGATCTTACTTTCAGGTGTAAGTCCTGTATGAATAATTTTCCCCGTCCCCGACTTCTTATGGACATATGTTTCTTCTAACCTAAAAATTTCGCCATCAGGTTTATCTTTATCTTCAATTTCCCCATCAGTAATAAGGTCGTAAATTGTTCGAATGTCGTTCACAGACTCAGGTAGAGATACTTCATTATTCAGCAATTGCATATATGACGTAATCATACTGTTAAACCGTCTTTTTCTTTTTGTCTTTAACTCTATTTCCTTTGCACTCCTCGCTATTTCTTCGCGACTACTCTTTACACCTTCAAGGTCATTTGTATGATAAAGCTCCTCAATGATACACTGTTTAATGAATTGAGCCCTCGCAATTCTAGGTAATTTATAAAAAGTATAATTTAAAATTTGAACCATTTCAAAAATTTCTGTAATTAAATGATGCTAGTATAGTTTCATGGACACATCTAAGTTAAATTATATACAATGAATTTAAGGAGGATGTGTCACAATGAATCAAAGAAAAAACGGTAATCGGTATAACGATGATTTCAAAAAAATGTTGGTTGATC
>DUPD01000088.1 GCA_012838505.1 Bacilli bacterium
AAATGTATAAAAATATAGATAGTGAAAATTTCGGTCAATTGAGATAGCAGAAAGCTATCCCTTGACCGACCTCACTATCATCCCATGTCTAAAGACGATGGGCTTTCTCGTTCGGAAAATCTGTAAATTGATTAATAAAAGAAGTGATTTGCTATAATTATGTTCAGGTTTTCCAAACAGAAAATCAATTCTGTATTTGCTCTCAAGTTACGTGAAATGCTCTCAAGTTACGCGAAATGCTCTCAAGTTACGCAAAATGCTCTCAAGTTGCGCGAAATGCTCTCAAGTTATGCGAAATGCTCTCAAGTTACGCGAAATGCTCTCAAGTTACGCGAAATGCTCTCAAGTTGCGCGATTTGCTCTCAAGTTACGCAAAATGCTCTCAAGTTGCGTGAAATGCTCTCAAGTTACGCAAAATGCTCTCAAGTTGCGCGATTTGCTCTCAAGTTCATCAAAAAAAACAGTGATAAAAATTTCATCACTGTTTTCCTATCAATTAATCATTTTTCTTTTTTGCTGCTTTTTCACGTTCACTCTTATTTAAAATTTTCTTCCGTAAACGGATCGATTCCGGTGTGACTTCACAGTATTCGTCATCATTTAAATATTGAATTGCTTCTTCTAATGACATCGTCCGTGTTTTTCGGATTGTTGCTGTTTGGTCTTTATTTGCCGAACGAATATTGGTTAAGTGCTTTTCTCTCGTAAGATTAACCGTTAAATCATTTTCACGATTATGCTCACCAACAATCATCCCAGCGTATACTTCTGTACCAGGCTCAACGAAAATTGTACCCCGGTCTTCAAGTTGCATAATCCCATAAGTCGATGTTTTCCCATTTTCTAGAGCTACAAGTACACCTTGACGACGACCACCAATTTGACCTGGAGTAACTGGTGCGTAGCGATCAAATGTATGATTCATAATCCCGTAACCGCGTGTTTGGGTCATAAACTCTGTCGAATAACCGATCAGACCACGTGAAGGAATTCGGAATTCTAAGCGAACCTGACCATTGCCTTGGCTTTGCATGTCGAGCATTTCAGCCTTACGCGAACCCATTGTTTCAATGATTGTTCCGGTAAATTCTTCAGGGACATCAATTTGCACATGCTCCATCGGTTCATGTTTGACACCATCGATTTCTTTAATGATAACTTCAGGCTTTGATAATTGTAGTTCAAAACCTTCTCTACGCATATTTTCAACAAGAATCGATAAATGAAGCTCACCTCGACCAGAAACAATCCACGCATCCGGTGAATCTGTTGGATCAACACGTAAGCTAACATCTGTCTCTAATTGAGTCATGAGACGTTCTTTAATTCTTCTCGATGTAATGTATTTACCTTCCTTACCGGCAAACGGACTATTATTAACGACAAAAGTCATTTGTAATGTTGGCTCATCGATATGAAGGAGTGGCAATGCCTCTTCCTGACCAACCGGACAAATCGTTTCACCAACGTTAATATCCTCTAACCCTGATAGTGCAACAATGTCTCCCGCATAAGCTTGTTTAATTTCAGTTCGCTTCAAGCCTAAAAAGCCAAACATTTTTGTGACTCGGAATTGTCTTCTTTGTCCATTTCCTTTCATGACTGTCACTTGTTGGCCAACTTTAATGCTACCGCGAGCGATTCGTCCAATCCCGATCCGACCGACGAAATCATTATAGTCGAGCAGAGTAATCTGCAATTGTAAAGCTTCTTCACGATTATCAATTGGTGCTGGAATATGGCTAATAATCGTATCAAAAACAACATCCATCGATTGGTGTTGCTCATCTGGGGTTTCCCCTGATGTTCCATTAATAGCAGATGCATATAAGACAGGGAATTCAAGTTGTTCATCATCCGCACCGAGTTCAATGAATAAATCTAACACTTGATCGACAACAAAATCAGGACGGGCGTTCGGACGATCAACCTTGTTCAACACAACAATTGGCGTTAACTTCTGATCAAGTGCCTTTTTTAGAACAAACCGAGTTTGTGGCATACATCCTTCATAAGCGTCAACAACGAGTAATACACCATCGACCATTTTTAAAATCCGTTCAACCTCGCCACCGAAATCAGCGTGGCCTGGTGTGTCTAATATATTTATCCGCGTATCTTCATATTGAATCGCGGTGTTCTTTGCTAAAATCGTAATACCACGTTCACGTTCAATATCATCTGAGTCCATCATCCGATCTTCAACTTGTTCATGATCTGCAAAAGTTCCTGAAGCGCGAAGCAGTTGATCGACTAAAGTTGTTTTACCATGATCAACGTGAGCAATAATAGCAATATTACGAATATCTTCTCTTAATGACATACTTTTTACCTCTCCTCTTTCTTGTTAGCCTGCGTGCTAGACAACTGGATTATTATAGCACATCTCTAGTAGTGAAGGATAGTTTTTTGTGAAATTAAAAAGTAATAATGAAACGCGCGCCACCTAATGGTGAATCCTCAACGCGAATCGTTCCATTTGAGCGTTCAACAATTGCACGTGAAATCGCCAATCCAAGTCCAGTTTCACCGTCTTTCCCTTTGATAAAACGATCAAATAGATGTGGCATAAGTGCATGATCAACACCTGGGCCATCATCGTCAAAAATAATTTCTAATCGATCATCATTATTGACAACTTGAATATTGACTTGTTCTTTCGCATGACGTATGGCATTCATCACTATATTTAACATGGCTTGAAGCATTTTTTCTTGATCAACTTGAATGATCGCCTCTGTAGAGATCTGATATGTGAGTGCGATCGATTGCTCTCTTGCGATTGGCAGCGCTCGGTCAACAGTTGACTGCACCAATTCACTGAGATAAAGTTTTCCTTCGTGATAAATAATCTCATTACTATCTAACTTGGCTAATAAAATCATTTCATTAATAATTTTTTTTAGACGACCAATTTCAGCAATGATCACTTCAAGGCCACGCTCTGATTCGTCCCCGCGAAATACACCGTCTTTAATTCCCTCGGCATAGCCTTGAATTGTCATTAGTGGTGTTTTCAATTCATGACTTGCATTTTGAAAAAATTGTTGTTGCGTTTTCATATAACGTTGCAGTTCTACAGCCATATCAATCACGCTTTTTTCTACTTCTTTAATCTCACCCGTTGCCTTAACACGCTTAATCTGGTCAAATTGGCGCTTTTCAATACGCTTGAGCTGAAATTTCAATTGTGTCAACGGTGTAATTAATCGGTGGGTTAAATAGTGAGTTAACACGATAATCACTAAAATACCAATTAAGAAGACAATCATTAACCGATTAAAAAAGATCTGTTGCACCTCTTGAATATGACCAAGCGGTGTGATTAAGACCATTTCTTGATCTAACAATCCAGGATAAATTGACAGCGTCGATACAACATATTGATTTTCGCCATCGAACCATAGGGGTTGCTCCTCCTGCGTCAGGTCATACCTGTCGACCCATTCATGAATTAAATCAAGATCAAGTGAACTTGAATAAAGCATGACCCGATCAAGCGCACGGTTATAAACAAATAAATATAACTCTTCATCGCTAAGCCAGTGGGAAAAATTACTTGGCATTACTTCACTAAATAAAAATTGTGACAGCATCTCACCTTTATCTTGTAATTGATCTTTTTCATTTTGAATCAACACATTTAATAGTAATGAATGAATCGTAATTGACACAATTGTCATCGTAATCACAAGTAGGGTTGTGAAAGCTAGCGTGAGTTGAGTTTGGAGCCTCATTGGTTGGCCTCATGATCGTCGCGAAAGCGATAGCCATAACCCCAGACTGTTTCGATCGGTAAACCATCGATTTTTTTCCGCAACCGTTTAACTAAATCATCTACAGCTCGATCACTACCGAAATAATCTTCTCCCCAAATTAAAGTTAATAATTCCTCTCGGGAAAAAGCTCGATTTTGGTTTTGCATTAAACTATAAAGCAATTCAAACTCTTTTGCTGTAACCTCAATTTCCTCATCATGCCAAAATACACGGCGATTAGTTACTTCAATAATTAAATCACCTGAACGATATTCTTGATCTTTTTGTGCTTTTTTATGTTCTTGATAAATCTCTACCCGTTTAAATAGACGCTTAATACGAGCAACTAGCTCTCTCGGACTAAACGGCTTTGTTAAGTAATCATCACTACCTAGCTCTAACCCTAATATTTTATCGACTTCTTCATCTTTAGCAGAAATAATTATAATTGGCACTTCACTTTCCTGCCTAATTTTTTTGCATAAATCATAGCCGTTCATTCCTGGTAACATAATGTCTAGAATCCACATATCCGGGTGACCATCACGTGCCATTTCCCATGCTTCTTCAGCATTATCGACCATCGTTAGGGTGAAATTTTCTTGCTTCAAATATGCAGAGACAATATTTCTAATATTTGGATCATCTTCAACAATATAAATATGCTGGGACATACTGATCGCCTCCTGATTCAATTTCTCTTGATAGAATACGATTATAACACTCGATCTTCCATACTTTTTTCACAATTTTTCCGAATGTTTGCCAAAGCTACTCGTTATACTATTTAGTATAAAGCAACACCAACGAATTTCAAAAGATATCGAAAGGAGTAATCGGAATGGACGAATTTAATCAAAATCAAACAAAGCAAGATGAGGAAAAAACATTTTATAATTTCTCTGAATCTAATCAAAATCAGCAACCAACGCCGATTCTACCTAATCATAATAACGACAGTCAGAATCAACACAAACCTGTTAAATCAGATATTTGGAAAGTGTGGTTAAGTGGGATTATCGGAGGACTTACCGTTGCGGTCTTTGGATTTTTACTACTTTATACCGGTGTGATTCCAATTGAGCAGTTGATTCCAACTAATGAGGTGACTCAAACTGAAACACCAAGAGCACCAATTATTCAAACAGCTGGACACGGAGATGGTGTCCCTTCTGAACTATTGAGCGACGTTGCTGGTGCAGTCGTCGGTGTATCAAACTTACAATCATTTAGCCTCTGGTCTGACAGTGTTGACGCTGGGACTGGGTCAGGTGTGATCTATAAAGTTGAAGGCGACCTCGCCTATGTCGTCACAAACCAACATGTCATTGATGGCGCTAACCAAATCGAAGTCATTCTATCCGATGGCGAACACGTTGAGGCGAATTTACTTGGTCAAGATGAATTAACCGATTTAGCCGTACTGTCAATTGACGCTCAATATGTTGATACAGTAGCTGAATTTGGTAACTCTTCAGAACTTATTGTAGGTGAACCTGCGATTGCAATCGGGAACCCGCTAGGAACAGAATTTGCTGGTACAGTCACAAAAGGGATTATTAGCGGGCTTGATCGTTCAATCGAAATTGACATTAACAATGATGGAACACCAGACTGGAATATCGATGTGATTCAAACAGACGCGGCGATTAACCCTGGTAATAGTGGGGGGGCATTGATCAACTCAGCCGGTCAATTGATTGGCATTAACTCAATGAAGATCGCTTCACATGCTATCGAGGGAATTGGTTTTGCGATTCCAATTGATGAAGCGCTACCGATTATCGAGCAGCTAGAAGTAAATGGCTCAGTCACACGACCATTTATGGGGATTAGTGCAATTGACTTTTCACAAGTCCCGCCGCAACACATTAGCCGAACATTAAAACTTGATCCGAATGAAGTCACTGATGGGATTGTCATTGCTGAAGTTCATCCAGGTTCATCTGCAGATCAAGCTGGACTACAGGTTTATGATGTTGTCATAGCTCTAGATGATCAGCCAATTAATAATATGCTAGATCTTAGACAGTACCTCTATCGTGAAACAACGATCGGAGAATCCGTTACGATTAGCTATTATCGCGACGGAGAATTGCAAGAAGCTGAATTTGTTTTACAAGGTGAGTAATTCAGGTTTCCTTCATGAAAATCGATGATTTCTCATGAGTTTAATATAAAAATTGCTAATGATTGTGATCCTCTATACCCCTAACGTTTTATGATTAATCATTAGCATCCCCCCTCTTGTGCCATAGAGGGGGTTATTTTTTGTAAATCATATCAACATGCGGAATGCCATCTTCCAAATAAGGCTCTGAAATTTCTTTAAAGCCAAATGATTGGTAAAACTCACGTAAATATGTTTGGCCTTGAAGCTTGATTTCAGCTTCTGACCAATCTTCAGTAATAATGTTTATCGCTTGATCAATCAACTCACGCCCATAGCCATGCTTTCGGTACGCTTGATTGACAATGATTCGGCCAATTGCCGGTTGATCATAAAGGATTCCCTTAGGAACAAGACGCGCATATGCAACAATCTCAGCTTGATCTTTTTTAAATAAATGATAGCATTTCGGGTCGATCCCATCGATTTCAGGATAAGCACACTCCTGTTCAACAACAAAAATATCGACCCTATTTTTTAAAATTTGATAAAGTTCTTCTAGCTCCAATTGTTGAAATTTTTTCAACTGCCACATGATTGATTCAACCTCTCTACTTCTTCGATAATTTTTCAGCATAATTAGAGACAACAAAGGCCAAATCATCGTTGCCGTATAGTTGCAAAACATCTAATAATAATGCTGCTTCTAGCTCAAATGTATCGTTTGATTCGAGCTTATCTTGATTGATCTCAATTAAATTCTCTGGAAGCTCTTGATTCGGATAAGCTTCACGATAAATCTCTAACGGGTCTAATTTATGATGATGACACCACTCGACAAACAATAAAATCATCTCAGCTTCACCAGCCTGATAACGTTCAATAATGTATTGATCACGTTCACTACGATTCATTTCATCACTTCCTTTTTAAAAGCTTATCGAGTCTTGTCCAATAATGCAAGTTTGAAAAATTCAGACTTTAAAAACCAAAAGGTTGAAATAGTCAAGCGAACAATTTATAATTAACAGTTGCAAGAGATCGATGTTGACACCTGAAACCGTATCTTGCAAATACGACAAATAGGTGGTTATTAAAAATGGAAAAATATCAAGTATTATTGTATTACCAGTACGTAAAAATAGAGGATCCCGAACAATTTGCTCAAGACCATAAAGCATTTTGTCAGGAACTCGGTTTAAAAGGGCGAATTTTAATTGCCAATGAAGGGATTAACGGAACAGCCTCCGGAACAATCGAAGCAACACAAGCCTACATGGATGCGATGCACGCTGATCCTCGATTCAGTCAAATGCCATTTAAAATTGACCCAGCAGACGGACATGCTTTTCAGAAGTTAAAGGTCAAATCACGCCCAGAGCTTGTTACCTTAAGATTAGGTGAAGAGGATATTAACCCGCTTAAAGTGACGGGAAATTATTTAGCACCCGATGAGTTTTATCAAGCGATGCAAGACGAAAACACTGTCGTAATTGATGCACGAAACGATTACGAATACGATCTTGGTCATTTTCGTGGTGCCGTCCGCCCAGACATTAAAACTTTCAGAGAGTTACCAGACTGGGTTGAAGAGAATAAAGAACAGTTTGAAGGTAAACGGATTTTAACTTACTGTACAGGCGGGATTCGTTGTGAAAAATTCTCCGGCTGGTTAGTCGAGAAAGGTTTTGACGATGTTCACCAACTCCATGGTGGCATTGCAACATACGCAAAACACCCAGAAGTTAAAGGCCAACTGTGGGACGGAAAAATGTACGTCTTTGATGAACGCATTAGCGTGCCAATCAACCAAGTTGAACACGTCATCGTCGGTAAAGATTATTTTGACGGAACACCGTGCGAAAGATATATTAATTGTGGCAACCCATTTTGTAATCGACAATTCATTAGCTCCGAAGAAAACGAAGCGAAGCATTTAGGTGGTTGTTCACATGAATGTCGCACACACCCGAATAACCGTTATATCGAGCGCCACAACTTAACGACTGAAGAAGTTGAAGCACGTTTAAATGCCTTGGAAAAAGCTAATCAAATTATTTAATTAAAAATCACAAAAAGTATCGATGCATAAAACTTAGTATCGATACTTTTTTATTAGTAAAACTAATTAAATCTCAGACTCTTTATCTTCTCCGATAATCCGTACTTCTCGTTCTAGTTCGACACCGAATTTTTCTTTAACCGTTTTTTGAACCATTTCAATCACGGCAATATAGTCTGTTGCTGTTGCGTTATCTTTGTTGACAATAAAACCAGCATGCTTAGTCGAAACCTCTGCGCCACCAAAGCCCTTTCCTTGCAAGCCACTGTCTTGAATGAGTTTTCCAGCAAAATAACCTGGCGGTCGCTTAAATACACTGCCACAAGATGGATATTCAAGTGGTTGTTTTGATTCACGTTTTTCTGTTAAATCATCCATTACTGCTTTAATTTCTGTTTGATCACCTTTGCTCAATTTAAAATGTGCTTCGACAACAATATAATCGTTATCTGGAATATTGCTCGTTCGATAGTCAAAATTAAATTGCTCATTTTTCAAGGTTAAAAGTTCACCTGATCGGTCAATGACAATCGCATGATCAAGACAATCCTTCACTTCTCCGCCGTAAGCACCTGCATTCATATACAGAGCACCACCAACTGTACCCGGAATCCCACAAGCAAATTCTAATCCTGATAAAGATTGATCCAATGCGTAATAAGACGTATCAATGATTCTCGCACCACTTTCGGCAATCACCATCTCACCTTGATGGCGAATCGTTTTCAAGTTTTTTAATGTCATGACAATCCCACGAATACCACCATCTCGGACAATTAAATTCGAGCCATTACCTAATAAGGTGAATGGAACATCAACCTCACTGGCAAAACGAACAATCGCTTGGATCTGTTCCACTGACTCGGGCATCACAAAAAAGTCAGCTGAACCACCGAGTTTAGTATACATATGATGCCTGATCTGTTCGTCAATTAAGAGATTGTCAGCACCAACAATTGAGATTAGCGTTTCTTTTATTAAATGACGTTCGGTCATTTCAATCATATCCTTTAATCATATATTGCAAATTCAAGTTTGCACAATCTCAATTATAACAGGGATGATCATGATTCGCCAATAGCAATTCAGGACTGTTTTTGTCAAACGTTGATTGTTTTTCAACAAAAAAAGTACCGATTATCGATACTTTTTTAAAATTTAATCCGCCATCAAAGCAACCATTAACGCTTTTTGTGCATGAAGACGATTTTCCGCCTCCTGAAACACGACGGAATGGTCACCATCAATAATCTCCGCGGTCACTTCTTCACCACGATGCGCAGGTAAGCAGTGCATAAACGTATAATCTGATTTGGCATGTTCGAGTAGTTGTTGGTTGATTTGATAGTCCGCAAATTCTTGCAGTCGTTTTTCTTGTTCTTCTTCTTGACCCATACTTGCCCATACATCGGTATAAATCACGTCCGCATCTTTCACCGCTACAACTGGATCTGTCGTTAATTCAATTTTTGCTCCCGTTTCCTTAGCGATCGCTTTTGCTTTTTCCACAATATTTTCCTGTGGTAAATAGGCATTAGGTGAAGCAATGCTGAAGTCAATTCCCATTTTAGCTGCTCCAATCATCAGTGAGTTCGCCATATTATTACCGTCACCAATAAAAGCTAGTTTTAGACCTGCTAATTTACCTTTAACTTCTTCAATCGTTTGTAAATCAGCGAGCACCTGACACGGATGAAAGTCATCCGTTAATCCATTAATTATTGGAATGGTTGAATGTTCAGCTAATTCTTCAACATCAGCTTGCTCGTAAGTCCGAATCATGATTCCATCAAGATAGCCTGATAAGACTTTAGCCGTATCTGAGATTGTTTCACCACGACCAAGCTGAATATCATTTGTGCTTAAAAATAAGCCTGTTCCTCCCAATTGATAGATCCCCGTTTCAAAAGAAACCCGTGTACGTGTTGATGATTTTTCAAAAATCATCCCTAAAACTTTTCCTTCTAGAGGTCGATATATTTTTCCTACTTTTTGTCTTGCTTTAAGCTCTTTCGCTAAGTCTAATAGATAGGTTATTTCTTCTGTTGAATAATCGAGTAACGTTAAAAAATCTTTACCTTTAAAGTTATTTTTATTCATCTCTGTGCACCTTCCTTTTCTTAAGAGTCTGCAAATCAACCTACTAACCAGTTGATTACAATTCGTATCTTTTGTATTATTATGCACTATTAAGAATATTAATTCAATGATTATTTTAATTTTTCGCAGTTTTATTTAACTACAATATCGTATATACTGAAAATAGTAACACGTAACCTTTTTAATACAGGAGCGTCTAATTAAGTAGTTAAACAAAGGGGGTATGGTTATGAAAAAAATAGTCGGTTTAATCTTAGTTAGCTTAATTATGTTAATTGGTTGTGGTAGTAATGATACGAGCACTAATCGAGCAACTTTTGATATGGCTGTTGACGATGGCGCATATACTGAAGAGGCATCATACGATTCTGATATGGCCGGAGATTTTTCTGGAAGTCTTCCGGTTGAACCTGGTGAACCGACAGCACCTGATCTGGATCGATTGGAAGAAGCAAACCGAAGAATGATTTACAACGCATATCTTGATTTGGAAGTTAAACAATATTTAGATGTCGTTTCGAACATCGAACAAAAAGTAACTGAAATGAATGGGTACATTGTTGCGAATCAAACAAGTCGATTGGATGATCAGCTACATGAAGGAAGCTTACAAATTCGAATCCCACAAGAATCGTTAGACAGCTTTTTTGACTATCTAGAAGGACATGATCAAATCTCAATCAATCATCGCGATCTCGTTGGTGAGGATGTCACTGATCGATACATTGACTTAGCAACTCGACTGGAATCTCGTGAACAACTCGAAGCTCGCTTGTTAACGTTTATGGAAGAGGCAGAAACGACTGAGGATCTATTAAATATTTCCAGAGACCTAACTAACGTTCAATACGAAATCGAAAGCATAAAGGGTCAATTGAATTATATTGATAACCGAGCTGATTTAGCAACGGTTGATTTATATATCATCGAACAGCAAACAGAATTTGCGCACGATCAGAATTTAAATGTTTGGCAAAGAACGAAAGAACAGTGGCTAAACAGCTATAACAACCTGTTAATTGGTGGGGCCAATTTATTTGTTTTCGTTGTTGGTAACTTACCGGTAATTATCTTGATCGTAATGATTAGCGGAGTCATTTATTTCGCTTATCGTAAACGAAAAGCAAAACGGATGGTTGAGTAAACAGCAAAAAACCTTCAATCCTTAGTGGTTGAAGGTTTTTCTTATTTAGTCAAAAACTGCACTTTTTAATTGTTGTTTTCGTTCATGTCGTTCGAAGGCTAATTCAATTAGGCGGTCGATCAATTTAGGATACGGTAAACCGCTTAAGCCCCATAAACGAGGGTACATGCTAATTTTAGTAAAGCCTGGAACTGTGTTGACTTCGTTAACAATTAATGTCCCGTCAGCTTTCATAAAGAAATCAACCCGCGCCATTCCTTCACAATCTAATGCCTTGAATACTCTTAATGCTTCCTTTTGAACATACTTTGTCTGCTCATCTGTTAAGTCTGCCGGCGCAGATAGTTTTGCACCTGACTCATTAATGTATTTTGATTCATATGAGTAAAAGCCTGATTGCGGTAAAATTTCTCCAGGAACTGATGCGACCGGTTCGTCATTCCCAAGGACCGCACATTCAATTTCACGGCCAATGATTGCTTCTTCAATTAATACTTTATCATCGTACAAAAATGCCTCTTTAATTGCATGCTCAAATTCAGTTTCTGTCTCTACTTTATTAACACCAACCGATGATCCTTGATTAACAGGTTTAACAAACAGTGGTAAACCGAGCATTTCTCGAACAAACGTGAAATCAATTTCTGCTTGTTGATATTTTTTATAAACAAGTCCGTTAGCAACATTAATCCCTGCATCTCGTAAAATTCGTTTTGCAAAATCTTTATCCATACTGACTGCAGAACCTAATAGATCAACACCAACAAAAGGCAAATTTAACGTACGCAACAAGCCTTGGATACTGCCGTCTTCCCCCAGAGTTCCGTGAATGATCGGGAAAATAACATCAATTTGTGGTAGTTGTTGCTTGGTATGATAATTATAAATTTGACCTTGCTTTTCACCCGGTAAAACAGCGATTTTAGTTTTTGTTTTTTTCAGTTCAATTGCCTTTGGATCTTGTTCATTTAATAAGAAAGAAGCTTCATCATTAATTTGCCAACTACCTTGTTTATCTACCCCAATTAACACGACGTGATACTTATCACGGTCAATGGCGTCAATAATATTTTTAGCGGATTGTAATGAAACCTCATGCTCTGCTGATTTACCACCAAACACAATTCCAACTCTTATTTTCCCCATCTATTTCAACTCCTTCAACTATTCACCTCAGCTAATTTTAGGTTTGCGGAATAATGCCATTAACCCAGCAATGACATAGAACAAACTAGCTACAAGCGCAATAAAGAATTGGAGAAACCCAATAAATATGCCCGCTGCTAAAAGAATGACTCCAGCAATTTTAGGACGTTTATCATTCCGCAAGAGTAAAACACTTACGATACCAACGATTACAGTGATCACTGCTAAGACTATAATAATAATGCCAGCTGTTCTTAATGCTTCTACAAATTCATCATAAGTCGACAGATCTTCTTCAGCTACTTCTTCAACTGACGCATCTTCTAAATACTGTTCGTATAGATCTGTTGCCATCTCATCATCATGGACATTGATCATGGCTGCTCTTGTTATCCCAAAGAAAAAGAACACAGCCATCCCCATAATGACCAAGAATATCTCAATTTTTCTATTTATCATTAGTAGTCAACACCTCTTCTCTGATCTCTTTACATTCTAACATATTGGGTGTTTAACTGACTAATTTAATTATAGTCAGATTCATTTTAATTATGAATCCAACTTAAATACTACCGCTAAGTTTAACGAGAGATTCGGTTGCTAATTTTGGCTGATCTGCTGAAGCAATTTCTGAGATAACGGCTACACCATCTGCTCCAGCTTTTCTAATCTCAATTAAATCAGACTTCGTAATCCCACCAATCGCAACGCTTGGAAGTTTTGGTACTGCTTTAGTAATTTCGATAATTCCTTCAAGTCCAATCGGCTGTTTAGCATCACTCTTAGTGGTCGTTTGAAAAATTGGACCAATCCCGATATAATCAACGGCCAGTTTTTCCGCTTCAATAGCTTGATCAGTGTTTGTTGTCGACAGTCCAATCTTCATTTTAGTTGGTGCAATTTTTCTGATGTCTTGAATCGATAAATCATCTTGCCCTACATGAATTCCATCTGCATTCAGTCGAATTGCAAGTTCAAGGTCGTCATTGACGAAAAACGGCACCTGATATTTTTGACAAAGCTCTTGCATTTGCTTTGCTAATTGAAATTTTTCTTCACCCGTCTTTGCTCCAGTTCCTTTTTCACGAAATTGAAAACAAGTTATTCCACCTTGTAAAGCTTGCTCTAAAACAAATAACGGGTCTTGATTTTTTAGATTTTGACTACCAAGAATAAAGTAGACCGCCAGTGATTTACGATTAAACGTCATCTCAACTCACGCTCACTTTCTCAATCTGAAGTCGTTCATTTATATCGGCTTCTTTCAGTTCACTTAACGCATCTAGTAATGCGATTTGAAATTGGCCAGGAGATGTCGCTGTCTTAGCTGCTTTTTCTGCTGCAATCGTAAAATAACTGACAGCCGCGGTTGCAGAAATAATTTCTGACTGATTTACAGACAAAAATGCCGCTACTATAGAAGATAATAGACAACCTGCACCTGTCACTTTTGTTAGTAGTGATGAACCATTTGATAATTTAAATATTGAAGATTGATCTGCGATAAAATCTGTTTTTCCTGTCATCACAATCGGGATGTTTAGCTTCTTAACCACTTGATTAATCGTCATTTCTCCATTTGATTGGGCCGTTGCATCAACCCCACGCATACTTGACTTCAGTCCAGCTAAATGACTAATTTCAGCTGCATTTCCACGAATTAAACTAACCTTCAGTTCAGATAAGATTTGACGTGCCGCTTGTGTGCGAAACTTGGTTGCCGCAACACCAACTGGATCAAAGACAATTGGAATAGATTTCTTATTAGCCTCATGTCCAGCAATAATCATCGCGTCCAATAATTCCTCAGTTAATGTACCGATATTTAAAACGAGCGCATCAGATTGAGCTGTGATTTCGGCAACTTCTCGCCGTTCATGCGCCATAATCGGCAACGCGCCAAGAGCATAGAGACCGTTCGCGGTAAAATTCATTACAACTTGATTGGTTATGTTGTGAATCAACGGTTGCTTTTGTTTTACTACATTAATAACCTCATTTATTGATTGTTTCATTTCAACTCACCACTCTGATTTGGTAATCCTTGTAGGCGATAACCCCAATGATTTGTCGGACCATTTCCTTTACCTAGCTTTAAGGAATAACGAATTCCGTTAGTAATATATGCTTTTGCTAGTTGAACAGCTTCAAGAATTGTTCTTCCTTTTGCCAATTCTGCTGTGATCACTGCAGAGAAGGTGCACCCTGTCCCGTGAGTGTGGATTGTGTCGAAGCGCTCTGATGTCAGATGGTGAATCTGATTGCCGTCATAGAATACATCAGTCGCTCCACCTTCAAGATGCCCACCCGTAACAACAACTGATTGTGCACCGAGATCGTGAACAATTTCGATTGCAGCTTCTTCCATCGCTTGAATTGTCGTCACTTTTCGCTCAACTAATATTTCAGTCTCAGATAAATTAGGAGTCACAACTGTAGCAAGTGGTAGCAAACGATATTTAATCGTTGTTTGTGAAGCTTCTTCCATTAACACATCACCACTTGTTGCAACCATAACCGGATCTAAGCAATAAGGAATCTCTCGATATCTTTCAAAGTAGTCTGCAATTAGCTCCATCATTTCAATTGTTGCAATCATCCCTGTTTTTATTGCGTCTGGTTTGATATCTGAAAAGACTGATTTGAGTTGTTGATCAATAAATGCTTGCGGTAAATTATGAATGTCTTGTACCCCTAACGTGTTTTGGGCGACAGCAGATGTTAATACACTCATACCATATACTTCTCTTTCTTGGAATGCTTTTAAGTCGGCTTGAATACCTGCACCTCCTGTTGGATCTGTTCCTGCAATTGTTAAAGCTGTTTTTACATTCATCATTGCTTTTCCCCCTTGTGAATTTTTAGAAAACTTGGCATTCGTCAAGCCTTTAGGCGAATGCTTTAGTTGCACTTTTGTAGTAAGAAAGTTGTTATACTTTCTTATCTACGAAATAAAAAAACCACCCCTGAAGTAGGAGCGGTTTACATTATTTAAAATAGTGTAAGCAATGCTCCACTTTCCTACGTAGGTATTAGCCTAATCAGGTTCAAAGGGACTAAAGAGTTATCTTTATCTCAGCGTCAAACGCGCCCCTAGTGGAAAAATATATAATTTTTTATTGGATCGGTAAATTTCATAATCATTTATACGGATATAAAACACAAATAACCATGTTGGTGCTAGACCGGTGATTTCCACTCTGGGTGGACGCGTTCCGCGGGATCGGCCTCAGCTTGCTAATAAAAACTTTACAAGTTTTTATTAGCGGATCTTCGGACTCGATCTTTTCCCGCCGGAGTCGCCACCCGACGTTCCAATCACTTGATGTGCTGTCTTAATATTATTTATTAAGTCGATACAATTACTGCTCATTCGTGTTTTGCTTTCAATCTAATCATTATGAAATTTACTTAACTTTATACTTATCTAACCATAATATTTGTTCTTAGGCAAAGGTAATGATTATGGGCTAACGGCGCCGATTGAATCGAGTGGCCAGATTCTAAAGACGACTTCACCAATAATTGAATCTTCATGGATCACGCCAAATTCCCGGCTATCATAACTATGTTTACGGTTATCCCCCATTACAAAGTATGTGTCCTCTGGGATTTTTGCTGAGCTGAAGTATCTAACCGAAACTTCGTCTGTTTGAATTTCCGTTAAATAATTTTCATCATAGGCAACGTCGTTAATATATAAAGTATCATTAATGATTTCAATTTCGTCACCTGGGAGACCAATCACCCGTTTAACATAATTGTCTTCGCCATTTGGTGCGACAAATGCGATTTCATCAAAGCGATTAATTGAACTGAGCTTACTAATAATAATCCGATCACCATCGTATAAGTTCGGTTGCATTGAATCGCCTTTGACGACAGATGGTGTGACAATAAATCCTCTGATTAAAATAACAATCACTAATGCAATCAGAATTGCATATAACCATGACATGATTTCTTTTAACATTTATAACAACCTCTTTTACTCATGCTCTTTTAATAATTATATGCCTTTTTTTAGTGAAAGGCTATCTTCCTTGATTAATTTTGCAAATTTAATTGATTTAGATTAGCAAAATTCCAATCATGAGCTTTTTTATGATGATTGTTTTACACGGTCGACAAATTTTTTAACAAATTGCTCAATCTTTTCATCGTCCTCGGGTTCTGGAGCCAATTCAATTTTAAGTAATGGCTCGATAACTTCTGCACCAATTGCTCGAAATTGTTTCGCCATGATTTCCATCGCCGCACCGTAAAACTCATAATATGAATCACACGATCCAAATAGACCGACAACTTTTCCTGATAAGTCTTCATCCCCTAAGTCTTCATGAAAATCTTCCAGTTCAAAGGGGAGGTCTGCATCACCCCATGTATAGGTGCCAAATAATATTGCATCATAATTTTTTAAGTCGAGTGCCATGATATCATCAAATTCGACGTGAAATTTTTTAACTGTTAGATCGTATTGTTCGACTTGATCACTAAGTATTTGGGCAATTTCTTCCGTATTGCCGGTCATGCTCGTATAAACGACTGCTATATTCATTAACGTCACTCCTATATATTATTAAAAAAACTTAATTGTATCTTTTCATATTTATAGTTTAACAAAAAAATTCGATGAAGCCTATTTCTTCATCGATTTTTGGTCAATCTATTTTAAACAGCTTTTACTTTCAAGTTCACATTAATATTATCTCTTGTCGCTTTTGAGTATGGGCAAAAGTCATGTGCTAAGTTTGCTAACTTTTCGGCCTCTTCTTGTGAGACACCTTTAATATTCACATTTAAAACAACACCAATTTTAACTCCTTTATCTTCACTGTCTTCCATTAGACTAACTTCCGCAGTTATTTCTGAGTCAATCTCTTTCCTTTGTTTTGATGCCATTAGATTGAGCGCACCATCATAACAAGCCGCATAACCTGCTGCAAATAACTGTTCAGGGTTCGAACCTTTCTCATCACCACCAGCGGCTGGATCAACAAGTTTTAAATCAATGATCCCATCATCTGATTTAACATGACCTTCTCTTCCGCCCTTAGCGGTAGCTGTTGAAGTAAACATAACTTTACTCATTTATTACCCTCTCCTTAATGATATTTTTGCTATAGGTTAGTATTCCTTTTTTTAACCCAGATTAAACATCGTCTTTAAGGGCAATAAAAAAACCTTATTTGAACAAAAGATTCTTCTTTCAAATAAGGTGTTTAAATATTGCACATTTAGTTTAAAGCAACTGTCTTTTCCCGTTTAAGAATTGCTTCTGCATTTTTTACCCGATCATTTGTAGGCGGTTTAACACCCTCTAATGGGTAATCTAAACCTAGTTCTGACCATTTATAAACACCGAGCTCATGATAAGGTAAGACATCAATTTTTTCAACATTTGATAATGTGGCAATAAAGTCAGATAAACGTTGTAACAGTTGGTCATCATCACTACCACCCGGAACTAATACATGACGAACCCAGATTGGTATTTGTTTCTCGTCTAAATAGCGAGCCATATCTAGAATATGGCTGTTAGATACACCAGTTAACTCTTTATGCATCGCATCATCAATTTGTTTTAGGTCATATAAAATTAAATCTGTCACTTCTAATAATGCATCTAAAGTTTTCATAAATCGTGGCGAGCGGCTGAAACATCCACCAGATGTGTCGATACACGTATGAATACCAAGTTTCTTAAGCTCTGTAAATAGTTCTAGCAGAAACTCCGCTTGGAGAAGTGGTTCACCACCACTCACTGTTACCCCTCCATTAGAAGATTCAAAGTATGGTTGGTAGTCTTTAATATCTTCAACAATCTCTGCAACTGTCATTTCTTTACCACCTGACATCTTCCATGTATCAGGGTTATGGCAGAACTGACAACGTAATAAACAACCTTGTGTAAAGATAACATAACGTAGACCTGGTCCGTCTACCGTTCCTAATGTTTCAATTGAGTGAATCCGTCCTTTTACTGTCATGCTGTCCCCTCCCAATTTGGGTGTAATCCTTCCTCTTTATGGCAAAAACATATACCGATACTTATACGATCGGCCATAAGCTTTCGATCGTATAAGTATGGGAGAAGATTAGCCTTCTCCCATATGTTAAAACTTATAAACTTTCGTGGAAAGTACGATTAATGACATCAATTTGTTGTTCTCTTGTCAACTTGATGAAGTTAACAGCGTAACCTGATACACGGATTGTTAATTGAGGGTATTCCTCAGGACGCTCCATTGCATCTAATAATGTTTCGCGGTCAAATACGTTAACGTTCAAGTGGTGACCTTTTTTCTTAGCATAACCATCTAACATTGCTGCTAAGTTTGCTTTTTGACTATCAATGTCCTTACCTAATGCTTTCGGTACGATTGAGAATGTGTTTGAAATTCCATCTAACGCATAATCATAAGGCATTTTGGCAACAGAGTTTAATGATGCTAATGAACCGTTTGTATCACGGCCGTGTAATGGGTTCGCACCTGGAGCAAATGGCTCACCAGCTTTACGTCCATCAGGTGTGTTACCTGTCTTCTTACCATACACAACGTTTGAAGTGATTGTAAGAATTGATTGAGTATGAACGGATTCACGATAAGTTTTGTGTTGTTTAATCTTATTCATAAATGATTTAACAAGATCAACACCAATTTGGTCAACACGGTCATCGTTATTACCGTATTTAGGATAGTCCCCTTCAATTTCATAATCAACTACAATTCCATTTTCATCACGGATTGTACGGACTTTAGCATGTTTGATCGCACTCAATGAGTCAACTACAACTGATAATCCTGCAATACCGCAAGCCATTGTTCTTAATACTTCACGATCGTGTAATGCCATTTCAATTCTTTCATAGCTATATTTATCATGCATGTAGTGAATGATATTAAGTGCATTTACATAAACACCTGATAACCAATCTAACATAACATCATATTTCTTCATTACTTCATCATAATCTAGGTACTCAGAAGTAATTGGTGCATAGTTCGGTCCAACTTGTGCTTTTGATACTTCGTCAACACCACCGTTGATTGCATAAAGTAATGCTTTAGCTAAGTTTACACGTGCACCGAAGAATTGCATTTGTTTACCAATCCGCATTGCTGACACACAGCAAGCAATTCCATAGTCATCGCCATAGTGTTCGCGCATAATGTCATCATTTTCATACTGAATTGCACTTGTCTGAATTGACATTTTCGCACAGAAGTTCTTAAAGTTAGCTGGTAACTTAGTAGACCATAATACCGTTAAGTTTGGCTCAGGAGCTGGCCCTAAGTTGTCTAGCGTGTGTAAGAAACGATATGAGTTTTTCGTTACTAATGGACGACCATCTTCGGCAATACCTGCGATTGATTCTGTTACCCAAGTTGGGTCTCCACTAAATAGCTCATTGTATTCAGGAGTTCTAGCAAATTTCACGAGACGCAACTTCATGACGAAGTGATCAACTAACTCTTGAGCTTCTTCCTCTGTCATCACACCATTTTGTAGATCACGCTCAATATAAATATCTAAGAATGTAGATGTACGTCCCAGACTCATTGCCGCACCATTCTGTTCTTTAATGGCTGCAAGGTAACCAAGATATAGCCATTGGAATGCCTCTTGTGCATTTGTTGCTGGTTTAGAAATATCAAATCCGTATGTTTCACCTAATTGTTTTAGTTCTTGAAGTGAACGAATTTGTTCCATATGCTCTTCGCGATCGCGAATAACATCATCTGACATCACACCATTACCACCGATAATAGCTAAATCAGCCATTTTTGCTTCAATTAAGCGATCTACCCCGTAAAGAGCAACACGGCGATAATCACCAATAATACGACCACGGCCATATGCATCAGGTAAACCAGTTACGATCCCTGCACGGCGTGCCGCACGAATTTCAGGAGTATATGCATCAAACACACCTTGATTATGTGTCTTACGATATTCTGTAAAGATTTTTTCTACTTCTTCATCCAATTTGTAACCATAAGATTCTGCTGAAGTAGATGCCATACGAATACCACCAAATGGTTGTAATGAACGTTTGAATGGTACATCTGTTTGTAACCCTACAACTTTTTCTTTGTCTTTATTCAAGTATCCTGCATCATGTGACGTGATTGTTGAAACGATCTTTGTATCTAGATCATAAACACCACCACGCTCACGCTCTTCCTTTGTTAATTCCATAACTTGCTTCCATAGATCATTTGTAGCTTCAGTAGGTCCTGCTAAAAAATCTTCATTTCCTTCATATAATGTGAAGTTTTTCATAATAAAATCACGAACGTCTATTTCGTTTTTCCAGTTCCCTTCACGGAAACCGTCCCAAGGATTGTTTTTTGTAACTTCATCTGCTACTTTCATTTCCACTACCTCCTCAAATATAATTCAACAATTATTATCTTAATTTAAGTATATACCACTCACTTCTTAAAGAAAAGTGAAAACAAGTGTTTTTTCAAACTGTTATAGTTAAAGTTCATAATTTGTTCATATTTAGTTCATTTTTAAACAACCTCTTGTAATTAAGGTGAGTTTTCTGAAAATTCATTGATATAATCACATTTACATTATACAATCCAAAACAATATATCACCTTTTCTTAGTTGGTTATCCCGTCTGTATCAATCTGTTATAATTACATTTCAAGTCCTTATTATAACAGTAAAGCGCATACATTTTGTCCAATCTCACTACTAGATCTACAGAAATTTTATCATAATATCTCTATTGTGAAATATTTCACAAAGTGTTCACATTTTACTTAAATTGTAAGCGTATTCAGGTGGTATAGTAAATATAGCAAGAGAAAGGGGGGTAAAAAATGATCTTAACAAAGTGGCAAGACTTCAAGACTGATGCAGATTATTACACACAATCTAGCTTCGAAAAACAGATCAATGATCAATTTCAAGCAATGCTTTTTGAAAAAGATCAAGAACTTCCAAGTTATATTTGGACAGATCATTATGTTGTGATCGTAAAAAGTAACACAAGAATGATCAATGATGTTTCTTTTATTAAGATTCCCCGTCACCCAGAAAGTATTTAATTTTTTTAGCAACATTTGCTCAATGCTTCACAATTTAAGGAGGGATAACAATGGTAGCCGTTGTTAAAAAGAAAAACAAAAAAGTTGAATTATCAGCACAAGAACAAATTGATCAACTTGCAGCACAAGGAAAGAATGCTTTAAAAGAAATGAAAAAGCTAACACAAGAACAAATCGATCACATTGTAAAAGAAATGGCGCTCGCTGGGCTGGATCATCATATGTATCTAGCAAAGTTCGCTGTAGAAGAAACTGGTCGTGGTGTGTATGAAGATAAAATTATTAAAAATATATTCGCAACTGAATATATCTATCATAATGTTAAATATGATAAAACGGTTGGGGTCATTAATGAAAACCCACACGATGGGATGGTTGAGATTGCTGAACCAATTGGAGTAATCGCTGGGGTAACACCCGTTACAAATCCAACATCAACTACGATGTTTAAATCAATTATTTCGATTAAAACAGGTAACCCAATTATTTTTGCCTTCCACCCATCAGCACAGAAATCAAGTTCAGAGGCAGCTAGAATCCTTTATCGAGCTGCAATTAACGCTGGGGCACCGGAACACTGTATTCAGTGGATTGAACAACCATCAATTGAAGCTACTCAAGCTTTGATGAAGCATAAAGATATTGCAACAATACTCGCAACAGGTGGACCAGGCATGGTCAAATCTGCTTATAGCTCAGGGAAACCAGCACTTGGAGTTGGTGCAGGAAATGTTCCTTGTTATATAGAAAAATCAGTTGATATTAAGCGTGCAGTTAATGATTTAATTTTATCAAAAACGTTTGATAATGGGATGATCTGTGCATCTGAACAAGCGATGATTGTCGATCAAGAAATTTATCAAACAGTTAAACAAGAAATGATTGATAATAATTGCTACTTCTTATCAGATGCTGAAAAAGCAAAAGTTGAAAAGTTGGTCATTAATGAAGATACATGTGCAGTTAACCCAGATATTGTTGGGATGAGTCCTGTAGTTATTGCTGAAATGGCCGGGGTTACTGTACCAAAAGAAACAAAGATTCTGATCGCTGAGCTAACAGGTGTTGGACCAGATCACCCATTATCACGTGAAAAATTAAGTCCTGTTTTAGCCGCTTATAAAGTTAAAAATACGGAAGAAGGGATGAAACGAGCAGAAGAAATGCTTGAATTCGGTGGACTTGGACACTCTGCTGTAATCCATTCAAACGATCAAGAAATTATTGACCAATATGGTTCACGAATGAAAGCCGGGCGAATTATTGTCAATGCTCCTTCTTCTCAAGGTGCAATCGGGGACATTTATAATGCTTATATGCCTTCATTAACACTTGGATGCGGTTCTTATGGTGGCAACTCTGTTTCAACAAACGTTGGAGCGGTTCACTTAATTAACGTTAAACATATGGCAAGAAGAAATAACAATATGCAATGGTTCAAGATTCCACCAAAGGTATACTTTGAAAGAAACTCTGTTCAATATTTAGCTAAAATGCCTAACATATCTAAAGCCTTTATTGTGACGGATGAAATGATGGTCAAATTAGGCTATGTTGATAAAGTTCTCTATCACCTAAGAAAACGATCAGATTATGTTCACTGTGAAATTTTCTCTGATGTCGAGCCTGATCCTTCGAAAGAAACAGTTATGAAGGGTGCCGAAGCGATGGCTGCATTTAATCCAGATGTAATTATTGCGCTCGGTGGTGGCTCACCAATGGATGCTGCCAAAGGAATGTGGCTCTTCCATGAACACCCTGAAACAGACTTTAATGGATTGAAGCAAAAATTCTTAGATATCCGTAAGCGTGTCTATAAGTATCCAAAGCTTGGTCATAAAGCACAGTTCGTCGCAATCCCTACCACATCAGGTACTGGGTCAGAAGTTACTTCATTCTCTGTTATTACAGATAAAGAGCTAAATGTTAAATATCCATTAGCTGACTATGAATTAACTCCAGATGTTGCAATCATTGACCCACAGTTTGTTATGACGGTTCCAAAAACAGTTACAGCTGATACGGGTATGGACGTTTTAACACACGCGATTGAAGCATATGTGTCAAATATGGCTAATGACTACACTGACGGTCTAGCCATTCGTGCGATTCAATTAATTTTCGAATATTTACCACTTGCCTACAAGGATGGCAGTAACGAATTAGCACGCGAAAAAGTTCATAACGCTTCAACGATTGCAGGCATGGCCTTTGCCAATGCGTTCTTAGGAATTAATCATAGTTTAGCACACAAAATCGGTGGTGAGTTTGAGATTGCACACGGTCGAGCAAATGCTGTTTTACTTCCACATGTTGTTCGTTATAATGCACTCAAACCAACTAAGTTTGTTTCATTCCCTAAATATGAGCACTTTATTGCCGATCAGCGTTATGCTGAAATCGCAAAAGCATTGGATTTACCAGCAAAAACGACTGAAGAGGGTGTTGAGAGTCTGATTAAAGCGATTTATAAATTAGCTAAGCAACTCGATATTCCGATGAGCCTTGCTGAAAATGGTATTCCTGAAAAAGAGTTTAATGACAAGGTTGATTATTTAGCTGATAAAGCATTTGAAGATCAATGTACAACAGCAAACCCTAAGTTACCACTTGTAACAGAGCTTGCTGAAGTCCTTCGTCAAGCTTATAAAGGTTAACACTTGCTCCCCACTTATATTTATATAAAGAATCCCCCTTAGTTTTTAAAAACTAAGGGGGATTTCTATTGATTAATTATTTCCGCCAAATTTGCGGGCGGTTGTTTTGCCAAGTTAATTGAATGTCTGTCTCGAAGAAAGCTGACAGGGTCTGTTCAGATAATAACTCATCCTTGTTTCCCGAACGATAGACTTTCCCCTCTTTAAGCATTAAAATTTTATCAAATAACGGCAGAATTTCATTGACGTGATGCGTGACATACAAAATCGTTGGTGCATCTGGTCTTGAAGCAATCCGCTCAACAGCGTCAAGTAGTTTTTCTGTCGCTAAAAAATCTAATCCATTCGTTGGTTCATCTAAAATCAGTAACTTAGGCTGTCCCATTAATGCTCGAGCAATCATCACGCGTTGTTTTTCACCTTGTGATAACGTATAATAAGCCCGATTTGCGTAATGAAAACAACCGAGATCTTTTAGTAGCTGTTGCGCTCGAGCTCGCATTTGATCAGTTGGTGTCTCATATAAACCAATCGAAGCGAATCCCCCACTTAAAACGATTTGATAAGCACTATCCGAGTCATAAAAACGTGACTTAATCGTTTGAGAAACTAAACCAATTTCTTGTCGTAACTCTTCCCCTAGAGGATCTTTGCCAAACTTTCTTCCTAATACTTCAATCGATCCCTTTGCTGGAAAGTGATATGCGCTGAGCATATGTAATAAAGCTGTTTTTCCAGCGCCGTTTAACCCAAGCAAAACCCAATGCTCTCCTGCTTTAACTTGCCAATTGATTTGATCTAAAATCCATTTTCCTTGTCGAATCAAACCAATATTTTCTAAGTTAATCATCATCTAATCCCTCCACCATTCCAATACATCTATTATCGCTTATTTATTTGAAAAGTTCGAGTATTTCGAAAGTCTAATTCCTTCGACTAAAGTTGGTATCCTTCTTAAATCAGAAAAAAGCAAGTGATACCTAGAAATAGTTATCACTTGCTTTTTTATTTACAATCTAACCTAATACTGCACGGTCGTTGTTGAGTTGCTGACCACGAATACGCTGGAATTCATGGAGCAGTTTATCAATTGTTAGTGCCTTCTTTTCAGCACCAGAAATATCTAAAATAATTTGCCCCTTATCCATCATAATTAATCGATTACCCAAATCTAATGCTTGCTGCATATTGTGAGTGACCATTAATGTTGTCAACTCTGTTTCTTTGACAATTTTCTTCGTTAAATTCGTAATTAGCTCTGCTCGTGATGGATCAAGTGCAGCTGTATGTTCATCTAATAATAATATATCCGGATTAGTAAATGTCGCCATTAATAATGAGAGTGCCTGGCGTTCCCCACCAGATAATAAACCGACCTTCATATTTAATCGATTTTCCAAGCCTAAATTCAATGTCGCTAATGTTGATTGGAAAAATGAACGACGATTTTTATTCACACCCAATTTTAGCGTGCGATTTTTTTGCCTCGAATACGCGATCGCTAAATTTTCTTCAATTGTCATCGTCGGTGATGTACCTGCCATTGGGTCTTGAAAAACACGGCCAATAAAGCGAGAGCGCTTATATTCTGGTAAAGCTGTCACGACGTTACCATTAATCGATACATGACCAACATCAGGAAATAAACTGCCAGAGACCACATTCATAACCGTTGATTTCCCCGCACCATTGCTGCCAACGACTGTAACAAAATCACCTTTTTTTAAGTTTAAGTTAATATCCTCAAGAACGATTTTCTCATCTGCTGTTGCTTCATTAAAGGTCAATGAAATATTGCTCAACTCTAACATGATTAAGCGTCTCCCTTCAAGCGTTGTTCAAGCTCTAGGCGTTTAAGCTTTTTACGTTTCGTTTCTTTATGACCGGTCACTATTTTAGGGACAATTAAAGCTGCGATAACTAGAATTGACGTAATCAGCTTCATATCTCCAGTATCTAAAAACGGTGCTCTTAATGCCAGTGTCATGACAATTCGATAAACAATTGCACCTACAATAATTGCTAGCGTTGTCCGGGTAATTGTTTTTGTACCTATCACTGACTCACCAATAATGACTGAAGCAAGACCAATCACAATCATTCCGATCCCCATGTTTAAGTCAGCAAAACCAGCATACTGCGCATAGAGTGCACCTGAAACCGCAACTAAACCATTTGATAAACCTAAACCAAGGATCTTTAAATGATCTGTATTAGCTGAAAAACTTCGGATCATATTTTCATTATCACCGGTTGCTCTTAAAGCCAATCCCAACTCAGTTTTTAAGAAGTAATCGAGCACGAGCTTAATCACAAATGTTACGATCAACATAACGATTAAAATCCCCCACGTTCTCGGCACGCGATCTAGGCCAATACTGTTAAGTAAGCTACTAATCCCACGATCAATACCTAATTTTGACCAGCCATCGACAAGCTTAGTAAACAGTGTTTGTTCATTTAATAGCGGAATATTTGATTGCCCCATAATTCTTAAATTAATCGAATACAAACCTGTCATCATTAAAATCCCTGATAGTAATGGATTAATTTTACCCTTCGTATTCAAAATTCCCGTTAACCCACCTGCAATAAAACCAGCCAATAAAGCTAGAAGTGTCGCCATAATCGTCGACATTCCGTTCGAAATTGAGAGGGCGGCAACTGCTGCACCCGTAACAAAACTCCCATCAACCGTTAAGTCTGGAAAATCTAAGACACGAAATGATAGGTAAACACCGAGCGCCATTATCGCATAAATAACTCCCGACTCAACTGCATTAAAAATTGAAATAAACACAATGCTTTCTCCCCTTCTTTGCCGTCACGATATCTATTTTAAAAATCAACTGTTCATCTCACCTAAATCACAAGGATAATTGGTTGATTTTATTCAGCCGCTTCATCCCAGTCTTTATGCCACTCAACCTCTTGAGCCTCTGCTGCTGACCGATTAATAAATAGCTCCAGACTAGGTGGATATTCGACAGTTAGATCTGATGGCGTTTTTGCTCCAGTTAAAATTTCAACTGCCATTTCACCAGATCGATAGCCGATTGTATAGTAATCAATTCCAAACGTTGCAAAACCACCTCGTGCTAATGAATCTGGTTCGCCAACGATTAACGGTAGCTTTTGTTCATTGGCTACAGCTACGACGGTTTCTAAGGCAGATACGACCGTATTATCAGTCACAATATAAATCAGATCAACTTCACCAATCAATGATGTTGTTGCTTGTTGAACTTCAGCTGATGTTGATACAGTTCGTTCAACAATACTTAAACTCGTACCTACTGTCGCCTCATTCACATGCTCAATTTGAATCACTGAGTTTTGTTCACCTGCATTATAAATAACACCTACTCTAGATCCAGGGAAGTAGTTTTCAATAAAGTTAACCGTTTCAATGATTGCATCTGGATGCATATCCATTACACCAGTAATATTCCGGTCTGCCTGATCTAGTGATTCCACTAATCCCGCTTCAAGCGCATCAGTAACAGATGTAAAAACAATCGGGATCTCACGAGTTGCTTGCAATGCCGCTTGTGCACTTGGTGTGGCATTGGCGAAAATCAAATCGACATCATCTGCGACAAAATTTTGTGCGATCGTTGATGTGTTACTTTGATCCGCTTGAGCATTTCTTAAATCATATTCTACTTCTAGGCCTGCATCTTCAATTGCCGCCTGGAACCCTTCATAAGCCGCATCTAGTGATGGGTGTTCAACGAATTGTGAGGCGCCGATTTTGTAAACGATCCCGTCACTTGTCTCTCCTGATGATGGAGTCTCATTTGACTCACCAGCCCCACACGCCCCTAAAATAATTAATAACAATAACGTAAAAATAATTGCTGTTAATCTATGCTTTCTCATTTTAAAACGCTCCTCTAGTCAGATTCTTTTTTAAATTTTCTGAATTTAATGAGAGTTATTATACCATACTTTAGCGCCTTACTGGGCGGTTTTATTAAGAATCTTTTAAATTTTTTGTTAATTCAGTTTTCAGCTAGAAATTTTAACAAAAAAACCACTTTTACAATCATCTAGATCTAAAAGTGGCTTAATTCTTCTTAAGTTAATTTAATTCGTTTCGTCTGTTGGAGTTCAGTAATTGTTGCTGTGCCCAAACCGAACATCGCCATTTGCAATTCAAGTTCTCTTGTCGCCATCATCTGACTAACTGCTTCAGCTGATTTAGTTGCATCTTTTAATAATGAGCGAGCAAAGCCAACATAATCTGCACCTAAAGCAATCGCTTTTGCAGCGTCGACACCTGTCTTCATTCCACCACTCGCAAAAACAGAAACATTTTTGACCATATCTTTGACTGTGACTAAACTTTCAACTGTGGAAATACCCCAGTCAACAAATGCTTCAGCAGCCTCTTTCTTAATCGGGTCATTTGAACGTAATTTCTCAACTTGACTCCAAGACGTCCCACCAGCACCAGCAACATCGATAAATTGAATCCCGACATCATGTAATCTTTGAGCCGTTTTACCATCGATTCCCCAGCCAACTTCTTTAACCCCAACAGGGACATCTAATGCCTTCACAAGCTGTTCAATTTTAGGTAATAACTTTTCAAAATTCGTATCACCATTTGTTTGAATCACTTCTTGGATTGAATTCAAATGAAGTACGAGTGCATTTGCTTCTGTTCGATCAATAATCTGTTGGCATTTTTCCAATGTAAAGCCATAATTTAATTGGACTGCACCTAAATTCGCAATGATTGGAATCGTTGGTGCAAGATCCCGAACTTGAAACGACTCACTATATGCATCATTTTCAATTAGTGCCCGCGTTGAACCTAAGGCAAAGACCCAGCCCCTCTCCTCTGCTGCAGTGGCTAAATTCCGATTAATCGTTGTTGCCTCTTCTGAGCCCCCTGTCATCGAGCTAATTAAAAATGGCGTTTTAGTCTCTTGTTTAAAAAAGTTTGTTGTTAATGAAATTTTATTAAAATCAATTTCAGGTAATGCGTTATGAATTAACCGGACTGATTCCATCCCTGACGTAATGCCTTCACCTGTCACCTGATCCGTTAAACATAAAGTGATATGCTCTGCTTTTCGCTGATTAATTTGATCTGCCATCTTGTTAACCCCTCATTCAAAATTATTAAGACCGATAGTTCGTTTCGCTACTTATAACTGTATCATATCTCATACGGTTAGTAATAGTTTTCAACCTAGAATTATTCGTCAGCATTGTAATATGCTAAAATATAAATATCAAAATTATTGGAGCTGACTGTAATGAAAGATCAACTGATTAAACGATTCACATCATATGTAAAAATTGATACACAAGCAAATGAAGATAACGATTCATGTCCCTCAACTGATGGACAATGGATACTAGCAAGGCAATTGGTTGAAGAGCTAAAGGAAATTGGTATGGAAGACGTTACGATTGATGATAACTGTTATGTGATGGCAACATTACCTGCCAATACAGAAAAAGAAGTCGAAACAATTGGTTTCTTAGCACACCTTGATACGGCTACTGATTTAACCGGGAAAAATGTGAGCCCACAGATTGTTGAAGATTATGATGGTAGAGACATTGTGCTCAACAAAGAGAAGCAGATCATTTTAAAACCAGCTGACTATCCAAACCTGAAAAATTACCAAGGACAAACATTAATCACAACTGACGGAACAACATTGCTCGGCGCTGATAATAAAGCAGGTATCGCTGAAATTATCACAGCAATGGATTACCTAATTAAACATCCAGAAATCAAACACGGGAAAATCCGAGTTGCATTCACACCTGATGAAGAAATTGGTCGCGGACCACATAAGTTTGACGTTGAAGCTTTTCAGGCAGACTATGCTTACACTGTCGATGGTGGACCATTAGGCGAACTACAATATGAGAGCTTTAACGCAGCAGCAGCAAAGATCACGATCAATGGAAATAATGTTCACCCGGGTACAGCTAAAAATAAAATGGTTAACTCGGTCAAATTAGCGATGGCATTTCATTATCGTTTACCAGCAGATCAAGCACCTGAGTTTACAGAAGGATATGAAGGTTTTTATCACTTATTATCCTTAACCGGAGATACCGAATCATCTAAACTCTATTACATTATTCGTGACCATGATCGAGAAGCTTTTGAACAAAAAAAGCAAACGATCAATCAGCTAGTTGATGAGTTCAAACAAAAATACGGTGACCGAGCAATTCACTTAGAGTTGGTAGATCAATATTATAATATGCGTGACAAAATTGAGCCTGTCCGTCACATTGTTGATATTGCTGCTGATGCGATGAAAGCATTAGAAATTGACCCTGTGATTGAACCGATTCGTGGTGGGACAGATGGCTCCCAGCTATCTTATATGGGCTTACCAACACCTAACTTATTTACTGGCGGGGAAAATTTTCATGGAAAGTTTGAATTTGTTTCTGTTGATCATATGGTCAAAGCAGTTGAGACAATCGTGAAGATCAGTTCATTGTATGAAGAGCGAGCGAAGTAAAATTTTTGAAAAACAGTCTAGTTTAGAAATAAATGACTAGACTGTTTTTAATTTTGCCCACAGGTTATACAATGATTATCCACAACAAATCAATGAGTTTAGTTAGCTTACGTAGACTTATCCACACAATCCACAGGAGCGATTAGCATTATCAATAAAGAGTTCATTATTTTTATCAGAGATGAATGAAATTTTTCCTGCTTCTAATAATTTATTTCGGTCATCAGACAAAATTTTAACTATTTTAAACTAGATTGTGTCACAGAAGCTGAACTATGTTAAAGTAAAATTAATTACTATAACGGCTGGTGATGATAATGAAGAAACGATTACTTTTAATAATGATATTTTTTGTTAGTTTGTTTGGACTGCTATATTTTGGGCCAGAAGATAATCAACATCTTGCTAGTCAATCAATCGACAATTCACAAAGAACAATCGAACATCGGCACTTTTCTGATTACTTAACTAAACGGTTTTGGAAACTAACAGACATTGAACTCGAGGCTAGTTCAGTTATCCTAATTGATGCAACAACTGGACATGTGATTTATCAAGATAATAGTGAACTTTCTTTACCAACTGCTAGCATGGCAAAAATGATGAGTGAACTCGTTGTGTTAGAAGCAATTGAAGCTGGTCAGCTAGATTGGGATTCTCCTGTACCAATTAGCGATTATGCTTATTACATCTCACACCATCCAGGCTACGCTTCCGTTGATCTTAAGCAAGACATAACCTATACAGTAAAAGAACTTTTTGATGCGATGGCTATTCATTCTGCTAATGGTGCAACAATTGCACTTGCTGAGGCCGTGAGTGGTAGTGAAACTTTATTCGTTCAACAAATGAACCGTCGAGCAGAGGAGTTGGGATTAAGTGCCTCTAAATTTGTCAACAGTACGGGACTAAATAACGAGCATTTGGGTCAGTTCTTCTCAGTTGGAACGATAGACGATACAAATCATATGTCAGCTAAAGATCTTGCCACACTCGCTAGACATTTGATCAATCATCATCCAGCTCTCTTAGAGATAACAAGTCAGCCAGAGTATTTAGCGAATGAAAAAGAATATATGAATACAAATTTAATGCTTTCAGACTATATTCCATATCAAGGGGTTGATGGTCTAAAAACAGGGTACACAGATTTAGCTGGTTATGGATTTACCGGAACAGTTGAGCAAAATGGGGTTCGATTTATTTCCGTTGTAATGGGAACAGAATCAATCATGCAACGTTTTATTGAAACAGAGAGATTATATCAACACGCTTATGAACAGCTAGATAATTTATTCCATACATCTCATCAGCAATAATAGATAATTTTAAACCCCAGTCTATCGATTGACTGGGGTTTTCTGTCCTAATATAATCAAGCTGTTAATAAACCAGCCAATCATTGTTACTTGTCCACACTATAATCCACAAATTCAGATACGTTTTGATTGTTATCCACTGAATTATCCACATTATCCACAGGTGAATTAAAGGAGTTATCCACAACTTGACCGCTACTGATAAAATCATTTAATCGACTTACCTTGTTTTAATTAACAAAAGTTCTTCAATAATTAGTAATAATTTAAGCCACACTTAAGAAAAGTAGTTCTAATTGAAGCGGGGTAAATGATTACCTTTCCACTTTTCTAAAAATTCATTAAAGTAGCATAGACACAATCAAAAAACCACTCCTATTGACTTAAAACTAGCATAGCCAACCAAAGTGGTCAATGATCTATCTTCTGTGTTAATCCAAAAAAACTTATTTCGTCCGTTCCATTAAATTAAGACCAATCCCCATAAATAAAACACCCATTAATAATAAAATAGAAATTGGCTGAAGCAAATCACCCACCCCCGCATTATATAACATCGCATCTTTCAATGCTTCTGTCCCATAATAAACCGGTGTGATTTTAGCCAATAGTTGCAAGAATTTATTCGTTACCAGATCAACTGGCCAAAATGCGCCCCCAAGCATTGCAAACGCAGTTGATACAATCGGAATAATCGACTGTAGCTGTTGGGGTGAACGGACAATACCGATCAAAAGCATCCCTAGTGCAACTGCAGCAAAAACAAACGCCATGACTGTTACGATAATCGATAAATATTGATCGCCAAAATTATAGTTTAAAAATTGATCAAAAACAATAAAGCAAATCCCAATTTGAAGGACACCTAACGAGAAATAATGTAATAATTGACCAACATAAATATTGCTTTTCTTTAATGGCGAGATAATTAGTCGATCCCATGTTCCTGTTCGCTTTTCAACCGCAATATTCATCATGCCAAATAAAATCGTATAGAGCACAAAATATAAAGTCATCCCCGAAACGATATGAGCACCACCCTCATCACTACTCGAAACAGAGTTTGCTAGACTTTCTAATTCAATCGTTATATAGTCTTTCAGTTCAATTGACCGATCAGGGAATTGCTCAGCAATCTCGCTTATTCTTAACTTCGTTCGATAAACTTGTTCAACATGTTGATTAACAGCATTGATGAAAAATGAATCCTGACCAACTAGATAGTGATAATCCAGATAGTTTAATTCAAGTGCATAACTAATTTGACTCAGCTTTAATTGATTTTCAATCGTTTCACGATCACTCACGTGAAACTCAAAGCCACTCGTATTATTTAAATCATCAACCCATTCATCCAGTTCAGATTCAGTTAATTGATCACTAAATGTTTGGACTGTGATTGTCTGCTCACCCTGTGTTCCACCGATAAAAAGGACAAATAAAATCGTCATTGCAATAAAAGATAAAACAAGAATGGGTTCTCTTTTTAATCGTAACCATTGTAAGTTAAAGACAGACCACATTACATCAACCTCCTCTTCGGAAAGATGGCAACCGCTAAAGTAATAAATAGAACAGCCATCAGAAGTACGCGATAAAGCATCGGTAAAAATTCAGTCAAATTAAAGCCTTGGATTAATTGAAGATAGGCTGTCATCATTGCGCCATTAGGCGTCCAATTCCCTAGTTCCCGCATCAAAGGTGAAAAGTATTCAACTGGCGACAAGCTACCCCCAAGAAACGCAAAGATAACCACCGCGCCACCTGAAAAAAAGCCTGAAATCGCATCATTATTAAACTGAATCGCAATGGCAGTCATAAATGCTGCAAAGCCACCGATAACAAGCGAGAAAACAAATGAGATGATTGCCAAGCTTGCCCAGAACTCAATACCCGTATCCGTAAAAGTCTGGAAGAACAATGTTGATGTAACAAATAGAATGGTTAATTGGATTAATGTTAGCACAACTGCTGAGACCACTTTACTTAGTAAGTAGTTTAACGGTCGCGCACCTGTCATCATTAATCTAGCAAAAACATGACTTTCTTTTTCCTTAAATGCATTACTCGATACGGTTGATGCAACATAAAGAGCAAACATCACTGCCATCCCAATCGTATAATATTGAAATGCCGAAACGGGCTTTCCAGAAGAAAAGTGATTAATAACCCCAAAGTTTTCTTCCGAAATTGATGTCTCTACCCCTTCCCCTTCTGTTGCAAAAGCCATCGATAACTCTAAATTATATTGATCTGAAAAACTAGTTAAAATCCCTTCAACAATTGTTGCTTGAATTTGTTCATGATCCTGAACAAAGAGTTCAATACTCGCATCTGTTTCTTCCGCTAAATAAAAGGCTAATAAAGTTTGATATGAAAACTGTTCAGGAATCGTAATTACTGCTAAAACTTCATCAGTAGCTAACGCAGCTTCCGCCTGCTCCTGATCATAGTTTTCTTTTAAATCAATCATGTCACTCAGTTCTGGTGAATGAAGAACAGTTTCTAAGCTCGCTGCTGGATCAATTGTTCCAGCACTCGCGATCATTTGCTCAATTGCCTGTTCAGGTAATCCTTCAGCAATTAGATCTTCTCGAAAATGATCAAGGTCCTGTTCGAGATCATTTTCAATAATAAGCGCGACAGGAATTGGATCCATATCTACAGTGCCGAACATAATACTACCTAAGGCAAAACCTAATATCGCAATCAAAACCATTGGCATCACGAGTAAGATCAGGACTTCGGAACGGTCACGAGAAATCGTTAAAAAGTCTTTCCTAATTAAATTCCACATCCGCTAAAGCCTCCTAGTCTCTTAATTTTCTTCCGGTCAAGTGGAGGAAGACATCCTCTAAGGTTGGCGTCTGAACATGAACACCCTTAACTTTCACTTGACTTGCATTAGCGATCTCAAAAATATCAGCAAATACATCAGCACCTTTTGAGACGATCACTTTATAACCTGTATCAACCTCAGCAATTTGCTGAACCAATGAGTGTTCATTTAATTGATCAATGAACTGTTCTGATTTTTGATGAACTTCAATTAAAATTGTATCCTCACTTGATAAAATACTTTTTAATTCCTCTTTAGTACCTGAAGCAATGATCTGACCGTGATCCATAATATAAACCCGATCACAAAGTCTCTCAACTTCCTCCATATAATGACTCGTGTACAAAATACTCATACCCTTTTTACGATTTAATTCACGCACCATCTCTAATATATGGCTTCTTGATTGTGGATCAATACCAACTGTTGGCTCATCCATAATCAATAACTCTGGTTCATGCATGAGCGAAACGGCAATATTAATTCTCCGTTTCATCCCACCTGAATAATTTTTGACTCGCTCTTTCTTTCGATCAGTTAACCCAACTAGTTCCAAAACTTCATCGATTTTATTTTTTAATTTTTCACCTGATAGTCCATAAGTTTTACCAAAGAAATGCATATTTTCATAGGCAGTTAATTCTTCATAGAGTGCGATTTCTTGTGGAACGACACCGAGAACTGGACGAATTACATCCGGCTTTTTAAACACATCGCCACCTTTGAATCGAATATCACCACTTGTTGGTTGTAATAATGTTGAAATCATTGAAATCGTTGTTGATTTACCAGCACCATTTGGACCAAGTAAGCCGACTGATTCCCCTTGATCAAGATATAAATTTACCCCATTAACCGCAGTTGTCGTTTTAAATTTTTTGTGTAAATCATTAACTTGTAGCATTGAAACACCCGCTTTCCTTTTTTAGCTTAATTTAAGTCTACATAAAAAAAGATAGTGTCACCACTATCTCCAGTCATTAATTATTTAGTTAACCATGACCTCAGTCATTTTCTTAAACAATCTGATGGCGAACAGCATAAATTGCTAGTTGAGTTCGATCGCGCAATGCTAATTTATCTAAAATAACAGAAATATGATTTTTAACTGTCCCAATTGATAAAAAAAGCTCCTCTGCAATTTCCTTGTTGCTTAACCCTTGACCGACGCCAACGATAATATCAAGCTCTCGCTCCGTTAATGTTGGATCCGCTTCTTGACGTCGCTCACTTGCTATTAGAGCCGGAAATACTTTTGCTGCCACTTGATCTTCAATTGACAATCCGCCTTGTAGACAACTTCGGATTGAACGAATTAATTCTTTCGCATCCGCATTTTTCAACATATAGCCATTCGCCCCATTTTTAAGTGCCTCTAAAGCATATTCCTCATCATTAAAGGTTGTTAAAATCAAAATTTTCATTTTTGGCCAATTTTTCTTGATTTCACGCATCGCTTCAAGTCCCGTCATTTCAGGCATGCGAATATCTAATACAGCTAAATCAAACTGAACTTTACGGCAAAGTTCAATCGCTTCTTTACCATTGTTCGCTTCTCCATTTACCTTTAGTTCCGGGTCAGTTTCAATCATCATTTTCAAACCTTGTCTGACGAGCGCTTGGTCTTCTGCCAATAAAATTGATACCATTTTCAATCTCCTTCCTCCAGAGGAAATGTTCCGATTAAACGAAACTCACCTTCAACTTGATTTATTTTTAACGAGCCGTTTAATTGTTCTAGTCGTTCACGCATTGCCTTTAGCCCAAAACCTTCTTCAATCTCAACTTTCTTTTTCAAAGGGTGACTAATTTGAAAACGGAAAAATCGCCCTCCAAGAAAGTTAAATTCGATGCTCGCTTGTCTCTCATTACTATGACGCATCATATTTGTTAAACCTTCCTGCACCGAACGATAGAGCGCAACTGATTGATCATTTGATAACGGGACAGACAGGGCACCTGATTGAACGTAAAACGACACACGCAGATGACTCTCCGATTCCAATTTCCGAATTAACTGAATCACCGCAGTCAACCCTGTTGTTTCTTCCCTTCTCAATGTTTTAACCGCTTCTCTTGTTTCATCTAAACTGGTTTGTGCAAGGATTTTCAGTTGATCAAATTTTTCCTGAAAAATTTGATCTGGAGCTTGAAGTCTGGCCACTTCGAGTTGCATCAATAGTGCTGTTAATCGGTGACCGACTGAATCATGAATATCACGGGCAACTTGGTTCCGCTCTTCTTGGCGAACAACCTTCTCTTGAATAACCGTCTGACGTTTTAACTGGCGATATTCAGTTTCAAGTTGGATGTAACTATCATTTAATTGTGTGTTGATTTGATTCGTTCGTCGCCAAATATAAAGTAAAAATCCGATAAATATAATCAGCAAACTAAAATAACTAATCATAAAGGGGTCAAAAATGAGCAAATAAGGAAAGATGACAATTAGATACTGAACAAAAAGCTGGAGATAGAGCCGCCAGCCTTGTAAGTGATCAACCGTATGTTTTGCAATCACTAAAATAATCAACAAAACTAAGCCATTAAAAGTTTGTGAACTGAAGGTGAAGAAAACAAATAAAGCAAGGGCTAATAATACCATTTGTAATTGTCTTGGTTTATTTTTTGTTAAGGGTAAGCAAAAGTAAAGCATAAAAAAGAGCGCACTTAAGATGATCGTCATTGGATCAAGCTCTGTCATGTCGCTCTTTGTAAATGCTGCTATACCCCAAACGGTTAATAAATAAAGTAAATGAAACCAAAATGTTGGCATACCGATCAATCCTTCAAGACTCATTTACTATTATTTTAGCATAGAAATTGATTTTGTTTGTTAAGTTTAGCCACTATTTATTTGTACCGGTTAATTAGTTTGTTCTAATTATCACCTGATTCGTTTCAAAACCTAGTCTTGCTTGTAATTCCTCTGTTATTGTTAGTTGGATTTCAGTTCCAGGTGTCAGGTCAGTATAGATTAGCCCATAACCAGTAACGACTGTGCCATCACGCCATGTTTCTTCAGCTGGCTCTGGAGTGACTTCAAGAATGTGTTCATGATAAGATTCACCACTTATTTGACCTTGTTCAAAAATTTCACTTGGTAACAAGCTCATCTCTGGTTGCTGTTGAGACAAGCTGATTTCAATTTGATCAGCTTCGACTTCCAAGACACCACTTACAGGAATATCAACGTCACTTACGCTCAATCTGTATTGCCATTGATCCTCTGCGAATGCATTAAGTTGTTCTTCACTAAAATAGCTAAGGATTTCTACTACTTGCTCTTCATGCAATCTAAAGCGTTCATCTAAGTCAGCATCCGGTACTGTCTCTGCATATATTTGCTCTTGCAATTCTTCATTTTCTAGTTCTAATTCTGTTATTTTTACTTGAAACGCTTGATTCTGCTGTTCTAGTTCCAACACTTTTTCTTCTAATACTTCATCTTCATCAGTTACACTTGACGTTTCATTATTACAACCTACGAGCACAAACATGGTTAAAAACATCACAAGAATAGCCAATTTTTTTCTATGCAAATTAACCCTCTCCAGTCTAAATATGTTAAATTAATTATATGCTAGTTTTCCCCATGAGTAAAGGCGCTAAATAACTTATTTAGCGCCTTTAAAGATCAATTATTCTTTTTCAATATCCAGTGTACTTCTCACCGTATCAATTGGTCGAACAACGGATTCGATTTTTTCACGTCTAGGCTCTAAAAATGGTGGTAGCGATAGTTTTTCACCTAGAGTTTCATACGGTTCATCGCCCATAAAACCTGGGCCATCTGTTGCCCACTCAAATAAAATGTGTGGGGTAACTCTCGCATATAATGATTCGAAGAAATGGCGATCAACGTAGCCAGATGTTTGGAGGCCGAACATCGGTAAATAATTAATCCATTCATCCAAAGCTTCGCGATCGTGGACTCGAAATGCAAGGTGGTGCACCGTTCCATAACCTTGTCTACCGTCTGGTAAAACTTGATTATGCTCAACAACGATCTGCGCCCCATTTCCACCTTCACCTACTTCAAATAAATACTGATCACGATTATGATCAATCTCTTTAAAGCCTAACACTTTTTCTAATATTTGCTTGAAATAATCTAAGTTACTAATCCGAATATGAACAGGACCTAATCCAGTAATCGCATACTCAAGCGGAACAGGTCCTTTTTGCCATGGCACACCTGATTCCACACCTTGATTATTTTCGTCAGAAATAATTTGATAGTGCTGATCATCAAAGTCAACAAAATTAATGATCTTCTTACCAAACTGTTCTTCGATTCCATCATGCTTGACATTCAAGCGGTCAAATCGTTGTTCCCAATAGTTAATTGCTTCATCTGATGGCACACGAAATCCAGTCCGAAAAATTTCATTCGTCCCATGCGTCCCTTTTGGAATCCCTGGAAAATCAAAGAAGGTCATATCTGTCCCAGCATTTCCTTCGTCATCAGCAAAGAACAGGTGGTATGTTTGAATATCATCCTGGTTAACTGTTTTTTTAACTAAACGCATCCCTAACACAAATGTGAAAAATTGATAATTCTTTTCTGCACTACTCGTAATTGCTGTCACGTGGTGAATTCCTTTTAATTCACTAACCATTATTATTGCCCCCTATAATTGTATTCCGTACTTTTGATAAATTATCTTTAATTCGAGATAATTGTAACACGCTTCTTTTTAACTCGTCAATCATTTCGTTTCCACAGTTATATTTCCCTAGTTTTCCAACAGTAAACTAAGCACTCTTGATTTAATCTATATTATGACATGAATCGTCGATCACATTCATAGATTCATTTAATGGATTGTTTCAAAACTTACGTCTACTGTTAGATAATATGGAGTTCTTTCAATCGAATTGTTCGATTATTGATTGATCATTTTGGTATAATAATCTAAATAATGAGTGGAGGTTTTTTGCATGGATATATTAGAGCGACAAAAGGATTATTTTTATTCAGGGATCACACGCCCTTACCAATATCGTAAAAAAGCATTGAACCTATTAAAAGCATCGATCAAAGCAAATGAAGAAAAACTATTAAAAGCACTGCAAACCGATCTAAATAAGTCTGATTTTGAAGCATTTACAACCGAGATCGGGATTGTCTACACCGAAATTGATTTCGTCTTAAAAAACTTAAAAAAATGGATCAAACCCAAACGTGTTAAAACACCATTAACACACATCGGTTCCATCAGCAAAATTTATCCTGATCCATATGGCGCTTCATTAATCATTTCGCCTTGGAACTATCCGTTTCAGTTAGCAATGACACCATTAGTTGGTGCGATCGCAGGCGGGAATACTGCCGTGATCAAACCATCAGAATTAACGCCAACAGTTTCAAATTTAATTAAAGAAATCATTAGTCAAACATTCGTTGAAGATTACGTTGCAGTGGAGCTAGGAGGGGCAGAAAAGAGTCAAGAATTGCTCAACATGCCGTTTGATTATATTTTCTTTACTGGAAGTGTAGCTGTTGGCAAAATAGTCATGGAAAAGGCTAGTCAACATTTAATACCGATAACACTTGAATTAGGCGGGAAAAGTCCAGTCATTGTTCATGAAGATGCTTCACTAAAACTTGCAGCTAAACGTGTCGCTTGGGGAAAATTCACCAACTCAGGACAGACATGTGTTGCACCTGATTATTTATTCGTCCATGAAAACGTCAAGGCACAATTTTTAAACTACTTTACAGAAGCGATTAGTGAGCTTTACGGTGACAATCCAATTAATAACCCGAATTACGGAAAAATCGTTAACGATAAGCATTTCCAAAGGCTGACGGGTTATTTAAAAAATGGAAATCTATATTACGGTGGTAAGGTCAACCCTGACAAACGAATCATTGAGCCTACTGTCCTTGTCGATGTTGATCAAAACGATCCGATTATGACCGAAGAAATTTTCGGACCGATTTTACCAGTGCTTACGTATTCAAATTTAAATGAAGCCATTGATTATATTCGCAGACAGCCAAAGCCATTATCCTTTTACTTTTTCTCAGAGACGGCACACTACCAAGATACTGTACTTGAGCAAATTTCCTTTGGTGGTGGCTGTATCAATGACACACTTTATCATTTAGGCACACCACACTTGCCTTTTGGCGGTGTCGGAGAAAGTGGCATGGGCTCGTATCGTGGCAAGCATAGTTTTGACACGTTCACACACAAAAAAAGTATTCTCAAGCAATCATCAAGATTTGATTTCCCATTCCGCTACCCAAACTCAAAAAATGGATTGGAACGGGCACGTAAAATTATGAAGTAAACAAAAAAAGGTGTGAATGATCATTCTCAGATCACGCACACCTTTAAATGATTGTACAATATATAGCGTTGGTGAGTAAAAAAGTAGAACTCACTAACGCTATATTTTTATTTGAATATTGTTTACGACATGTCTAATTTATAACTTGCGTTATAAAGCCACAGTTAGCCGAACCTTCGCTTTCCATGGGCACGGCCTCAGCTAGCTAAGAAAAGCTTAAAAAGCTTTTCTTAGCGGATCTTCGGACGCGTGCTGTTCCCATAGGAGTCTTTGGTTCGGCTAGCTGCTAAACATCAAGTCGTACTATTTTTCAATATATATAGAAAACAAGTGAGTTTCCCTATAGAATTAAAGTCGTCGAAAACATAATCC
>DUPD01000089.1 GCA_012838505.1 Bacilli bacterium
AAATGTATAAAAATATAGATAGTGAAAATTTCGGTCAATTGAGATAGCAGAAAGCTATCCCTTGACCGACCTCACTATCATCCCATGTCTAAAGACGATGGGCTTTCTCGTTCGGAAAATCTGTAAAACTCCGAAATTCGGCATATGTGTCGTCTTCATGCCTTCCATTAATAGTACCTGATTCGCCCGAGCAACTTCGATCATCCGCCCAACTTCACGCTCGTTCGATGCAAATGGCTTTTCAACAAATGCGTGCTTACCATTTTCCATACAAAGGATCGCTTGTTCAGCATGAAGTGCAGTTGGACTTGCAATATAAACCGCATCAAATTGATCACTACTAGCAAAATCATTTAAATCTGAAAAAACAGATGTTGCTTGATGTTTTTCGGCAAAAATTTCCGCGCGTTCTTTTGTCCTTGAATAGACAGCCGTCAACTCGAAGTCTTCTACTAACTTAGCGGCTGCTAAAAAGCGGTCAGTAATCCAATTTGTCCCGATCACCCCAAAACGAATCATCTTATTCCTCCTCATTTTTCGGACGATTTAAGCGGTCAAGTACGATTCGATAACCCCCACTACCATATGTTAAAGCGCGCTTTACTCTTGAAATAGTAGTTGTCGAAGCTTTTGATTTATCGGCAATTTCTTGATAAGTTTCTCCATCATCAAGCATTCTCGCAACAGCCAAACGCTGTGTTAATGATTGAATCTCGTTCATTGTTGCTAAGTCATCGAAAAACTGGTAACATTCCTCTCGATTTTTCAATGATAAAACTGCATCAAATAACTGATCAAGCTCTTGACCACGTAATTTATCAATTTGCACTAGATTAACCTCCTACTCGGTTTCCGTTACACCCGCTAAGCCCGGAGTTGTCGGAATCACATTGACCCATGTCTTACCTGGTACAAATGGGACAACTTCACCATCCTTAACAGGTAAAAGATACCCATCTATATTTTGCCACTCTAACCTCTGAATCAAACCTTTTTGCAATAAATAGGCGTTCCCACCGGAGACTAAATCAACCTCACGCCTTCCAGCATCATCAACGACTTGATGAGGTGTTTCAATAATAAATACATTACTAAGTTCAATTGGTGTTTGATCATTTAACTCAATCGTTTGTTCCTCACCATTAAAGCGTGAATAGGTTTCATTCACTTCGTCATACCGATAAGTGACATCTTCCTGACCATATTTTAACGATAGTTCTGACACAGCCTCACCTGTCAGTTCACCAAACTCTTCTTCTGTTAAAAAAGTAAATGGACGATGCTCCGCTTCAATCTCATACTCTTTCCCTTGAGCGACCTCTGTCACTGAATCAAAAATCAAATACGAATTATGTGGCGCTTTGCGAAACGATTCACGCTTAAACAGATGCCCGTCATTATCATAGTAAGCACCATTTAAATGATCAGCTGCACCCGCACGCAACATATCTTCAATAAAATTAGCCGCACCATGATAAACATATAATGCATCAAAATCATTTGCTAAATTAAAATAATATGGTCGTGCACTTCTTACGGGTCCAACAAGCTCAGGCGCTTCGCTTTGGAACATCGCTAAAAAGCGTGTCGTTTGCCCCTCCGCTAAAATTTCAAAGACAATGTCAGCTTGTGACAAACCTGATTGTGGTCGTGCCGCTGGATGATTATTAACCATAACACCGATGATCCGGTTTAAACTCGCTGTATCCGTAGCCTCTCCCGTTAAAGGATAAATGAACTCAGGCTCAATCACTTCTGGTTCAACAACCTCTTCCACTTCTTTTTCTGCTAAATCTTGACTGACTTTTTCCGGTTCATCATTTGAACAACCTGCAATAAATAAAATCAGTAAAATAAACACTAGTAGATATTTTTTCTTCATTATGACACCATCCTTTAGTACGCTAATCTGTTCATGTCCTACTATGATGCATTATAGCAAAATATTAAACTTATCGGGTGAACTTTTCAAAAAAATAATGATTAAGGTTCTAAACTATTAAAAAATGCCGTCAAACTCAAAATGATAAAATTCATTTTTATAGGTATAAGTATGCATATTAACAGCTATTCATTTAAAGATACGATCACGACTCCTATCATTAAAATTAGAAATAAGAGCATGTATCCTGTATAATATGATTTATTAAGTAGCGAGAGGAAGAATAGGATGAATGTACTAAACAAACTACGACAATTTATGATCAAAATGTCGATAACTATTTTAACCGTATCGATCGTGTTAGGGATAGTTATGGGACTAATTTTTAAATGGATAACGGGATATGACAATTACATGTTAATCCTTTTAATATGTACTGTTTTTAACCTAACAATGAGTCTATTATTATTTTTGATCTTCTCACAGACAACAAAAAAACAAACAACTAATATTTCGGATATGCTTGAATCAATCAGTCAAGGTAATATTAACATGGAATTTGATCAACTTGCTAATCATAACAAAGCTTTCGCTAAGATTTCTGAGCATATGCGCACCGTTGGACTGGAAATACGTTCATTAGTAGAAAGTACATACAAACTAACTAAATCGATGTTGCAATCTTCTTTTGAGATAACGGAGAAAGTGAAAAATGCTAGTATATCAATCCATGAGGTGTCAGATTCCATTGAAGAAATGTCAGCTGGAGCAGCAGAGCAAGCATTAGAAACAGAAAATAGTGTTTTATCATTAACAGAGTTATCCGAGCAAATTACAACAGTTTCCGATAGCTACCAAAAGATCATTCAGGAAACAACCAACGTCAATCATTTAAACGAAGATGGGATTTCTACTGTACATTTGCTTAGAACAAAGTCCAATGCCTTTAGTGAATCATCTGAGAAAATCTTTGATGCGGTTACAAATTTAACAACTACACTAAAAGATATTGGCTTGTTTGTTAATACAATTCAAGATATTGCAGAACAGACAAATCTCCTTGCTCTTAATGCGGCAATTGAAGCAGCACGCGCAGGTGAATCTGGACAAGGTTTTGCGGTTGTTGCAAATGAAGTTCGTAAGCTTGCTGATGAAAGTAAGGGGTCCACTGAGGAAATTAGTAATTTAATCATTCATATTGAAAAGGATTCACAAGAAGCTCTTTCAGCAATGAAATCAATGAAAGAAGTTTCAGACCAACAGTTGACAGCAGTAAATCAAACAGAAACTTCATTCCAACAGATTGCAAGCGCGATTGATTCCATTACAGCAAAAATAAATGAAACAAATGAAACAATCAAACAAATGAATGATGGTAAAGAAAAATCTGTTGTATACATTAAAAATACAGCCCAAATATCAAATGAAATGGCTGCAACAAGTGAACAATTTACCGCTACATTTGAAAATCAGCTAGCAGTATTCAAGGAACTCGAATTAGCTGCAGCACAATTAAAAGAGATCTCAAATGATATGGAGAAGAGATTAGAAAAATACGACATGCAATAAGTTAGATCCTATAAAAACAGTCCACAGTTATTAAAAAATGTGGACTGTTTTTTAGTAAAAAATTTAGCGAAATTTTTATCGGGTTGGGAATATCTTCTTCCAAATGAAATGATTGACAACGAGCAATAATGGTAAATATAAATAAATAAGATAAGGCAATGTGCTTATCAAATAATGAACAAATGCCAAGCCCCCAATCACAAACATCATCCCAAAAATAATTGTCGTGTTAGCTGATTCAACAAGTGAAAAAGATTCATTAAATGGGTAACGACCATTATTCATCATCCGATAACTAATTGGTGTTAAAATGCAACCGATTAATAAAATAATACTAAAATGGAGTAGAACGATTGGTCCGATCAAGAATAAATAAATTAACATCAAAATCACGAGAACAGGAACAAACAATTGCATCATAAATGCTTTAAGTGTCGCCCGGTAAAAAATTGATCTTTCTTGAACTGGAAGCACTTGATATAAATAAGCACCGTTCGCTTTTGCTGAATATTTGAGCATATAAACAATTGTTGGAATCGCTAGCAATGAAAAATAACCATATAAATAGTCAATCTCTGGATTCACACCATAGCCATCAATAAACATCATTGTAATCATAAACAAAGGTAGCGCAATTGAAATACCAAGTGCTGGATAGACTTTTAATTTAAATTCACGTTCCTGGCTTAACATCACTCGAGCAAAATCAAACACGGCTCGCTCCTGTTGATCACGACTGATCCATTTGGCAATTTTTCGAGTAAACCATTGTTTCTTCTCCTTTTTCGCTGTTGATGCATTTAACAATTTGGCCAAATTCTGTTCAAAAGCAGGCATTGCTTTAAAATAAATCAACAACGAAACAATTGGCACAATGACTGCAAGACTCGCAGCAATGATTAAGAATTGATTTGTGTTTTTGTTCAATAATATGTCAAAAACAGCACTAAACCAAAATGGCGGTAACAGCAATTGCCACCACTCAATAGGAAATTCAAGTGATACCCCGATCAAGCCAATCGAACGCCCAATAAATTGATAAACAAACACTAATGTAACCGATAAAAAAATTTGCACATAATTGATTAAATTCCGTAATTTTTCACCATCAAAAAACTTTAAAATGACCATATAAAAGAGAGCAGTCACAACAATACAAAACAGGCTAATTAAGATCAAAGTCACCAATAAAATAACTGAAAACAGCAGACCATGAAAGAAACTAGCTACGACAAATGGGATTAGCAATAACGCGCCAGCTAACTGAGTCATGTAAATCACGACATGAACAAATTTTGCTACTGAAATCGTTCGCTTATCGAGGGGCTTTGTAGCTAAAACAACCTTATCCCTAACATCAAGTAACACAGATGAAAAATCTGAGATCATTGACGTCATTAAAATAAACATCACAATTGTAAATGCAATTGCGAGCGAAAAGTAAAATTCTTCAGCAAAAAATAAAAACGGAATTAATAGTAGCCCTAGAAATGCATATAACAAAAGTGAGGTCACAAATGGTGTGATAATAGGTTCTTTCTTTTGCGCTTGATTGCCGATAATCGTTGGTACGCGACGTTTATCCATCGTTAATTTAAAGCCAACGATTAAACGCAACTTACTGTAGTCAACACCAAATAAACGAAATAATCCAGCAAAACGGTCGAGAATTTTTAACGAAAATGATTGATTCATCTTAGTCAGCTCCTTGAATAATGCCAACAATCTCTGCGGCCGTCTGCTCGTGTTGATCAAAGCCCGTCAATTGATTAAAAATTTGTTCAAGCGTGCCTTCTTTGTTTTGCGCTTGTAAGTCGGTAAACGCCCCATCAGCGATGATCTCACCTTGATTTAAAATCACAATCCGATCACTGATTTTTTCGACAACGTCCATAATGTGTGATGAGTAGAAAATCGTCTTACCTGCCCTCGCTAATTGATCCATCATTTCTTTAATGATCATCACACTATTGGCATCAAGCCCAGACAGAGGCTCGTCAAAGAAAAGTAGATCGGGATTATGTATCAAACTCGCAATCATTAAGAGCTTTTGCTTCATCCCTTTTGAAAAACTTGAAATCTTCGTCTGCTTCACTTTTGTCAGTTCAAATTTTGCCAGTAAAGCATCAAGCTTGAGTTCAATTTCAGCTTGATCCATCCCGTACATTTGGCCGATAAATTGGATATATTCTGATGCCGTCAAATCATCATAAATCTCACCATTCTCAGGAACATAACCAATTTTCCGTTTATAATCAACAGGATTATCACGAATGTTATCCCCAAAAACATAGACGTTGCCATGATAATTTGCAAGTAATCCTAGAATAATTTTGACGGTCGTACTTTTTCCAGCCCCATTCGGACCGATATAACCAATGATTTCACCGCGTTTAACTTTTAAATTCACCTGATTAAGCACTTGCTGGTTACCGAATCGAATCGACAAATCGCTTAACTCCAAAATCGTTTCCTCTGTCATTGATCATTCCTCCTCTTTACTTAGTTTTAGTCTAACATATTCTGCTAATTAGTTAAGCTGTTATTTTAGCAAAAAGCATTTTCAACTAATAAAAACTGCACCCCTAATCGTTAAATTAACTTTAACAACTAGAGATGCAGCCTTTATAAGTGACTATTTTACACAACCCCAATATCCGTACGATAAAAGAAATTATCAGTTTTTTCGATTGTTTTTAAATATTGATAAACTTTTTCGTTTGCTTCCATTAAGCTCTTTTGCACAGAGCCAACTAATAAGACACGCCCACCATTTGAGACGAGTTGCGAATGACCATTGAGTGTTGTTCCCGCATGAATCAAGTAGCCATCCTCGATCTCAGGAAGTTCTGGCACAAACAAGCCTTTCCGATAGGCTTGCGGATAACCACTCGAAGCTACAACAGTCCCAACCGCATAAGCATCTCTCCAGCTAAGCTCAGGATCAACGCCCATAGCAACCGCTTCAATCACATCAATTAAATCATTTTCTAACAACGGAAGCACAACCTGCGTCTCAGGATCACCAAAGCGTGCATTGAATTCAATCACCTTAATGCCATCTTTCGTCTGAATCAAACCCGCATATAAAACTCCCGTATACGGGCGTCCCTCCTCAACCATCGCCTTTGCAACAGGCTTCAAGACCGAATCAACCGCAAACTTTAGGTCAGCCTCAGACACATCCGGCACAGGCGCATAAGCACCCATTCCACCCGTATTTGGTCCCTGATCCCCATCATATGCCCGCTTATAATCACGCGCCGGAATCATCGGATAAACTGCCTCACCCTCAACAAAAGCAAACAAAGAAAACTCTTTGCCAAGTAAAAATTCCTCAATCACGATTTGCGCACCCGCATCGCCAAAGCGGTTGCTCTCAAGCATCTCGTCGACTGCCTGATTCGCTTCCTGCTCGGTCATCGCAACAACAACACCCTTACCTTCAGCTAACCCATCTGCTTTGACAACGATCGGCGCACCCTTTTCTTTAATGTACGCCTTTGCACTGGCTGAATCGGTAAACGTCTCGAATTCAGCTGTTGGCACTTGATACTTTTTCATTAAATTTTTCGAAAAATCTTTACTGCTTTCAATTAGAGCGGCGCGCTTCGTTGGCCCGAATATTTTTAAATCTTCCGCTCGAAACCAATCGACAATGCCTTGTGACAATGGCAATTCCGGTCCAACAATTGTCCAATCAATTTGTGCTTGTTTAGCAAATTGAACAAGCTCCTCAATCGCGTCAATCCCGATATTAACGCACGTCGCCTCACTCTGCATGCCAGCATTTCCCGGTGCAACAAAAATGTTGCTGACACGTTCTGACTGCTTTAGTTTTTTGACGAGCATATGCTCTCGTCCTCCAGATCCAATAACTAGCACGTTCATTTGATTTCCCCCATTTTTTTTAGAATCAAAAGACTAGCAAACGATCAATCATTCATTTTAATGTTTAAAGTGGCGCATTCCTGTCATCACCATAGCAATGCCGTATTTGTTACACATATCGATGGACTCTTGATCACGCTTAGAACCGCCCGGTTGAATAATCGCTTTAATCCCGGCTTTAGCTGCATTTTCAACTGTGTCTGGCATTGGGAAGAACGCATCTGATGCTAGAACTGCACCTTCCGTTTTCTCACCAGCCTGCTCAAAGGCAATTTTCGCTGCACCAACACGGTTCATCTGACCGGCACCGACACCGATCGTCTGATTATCCTTGGCAACGACAATCGCATTCGACTTCACATGTTTAACGACCTTCCAAGCAAAAAGCAATTCTTCAAGTTGCTCTGCGGTCGGTGCTTTGTCTGTGACGAGCTCTAAATCATCCGCTTCAACTCGACCAAGATCACGATTTTGAACGAGTAAACCGCCACGGACACTGACAACCTTTTTCGAATCAAATTGATCCGGTTCAACAGACGTTGCTAATAATCTTAAGTTTGGTTTTTTCGCTAACAAATCAAGGGCATCTTCAGCAAAACTTGGTGCAATAATAATTTCCAAGAAAATTTCTGCTAGTTTTTCAGCAGTTGCTAAGTTTACTTCACGATTTAGTGCGATGATCCCGCCAAAGATTGAAATTGGATCGGCATCATAAGCCTTTTGAAAAGCTTGCTCGATCGTGTCACCAATCCCGACACCACATGGGTTCATATGCTTGACAGCAACAGCAGCTGGTTGCTCGCTAAATTCCATCACAATTTCCAGTGCTGCATTGGCATCTTGAATATTGTTATACGATAGTGCCTTTCCATTTAATTGCTTCGCATGGGCAATCGAGCCACCTTTAATAGCCGCTTCTTTATAGAACGCTGCCGATTGGTGTGGGTTTTCCCCGTAACGTAATGTATCAACTTTTTCATACGTAAGTGTTAACACTTCTGGGTCGGTTTCTTCAGTTAACTCTGTGAAATATCCAGCAATTAAAGCGTCGTATTGTGCCGTGTGGCGGAATACTTTAGCAGCTAGTTTCTTCCTTAGTTCGACCGAATCTGCATTCAAATGATCAAGCACTTGCTCGTAATCTGCTGGATCGACAACAACAGTGACCGATTCGAAATTTTTCGCAGCTGCTCGTAGCATTGTCGGTCCACCGATATCAATATTCTCAATCGCATCTTGTTCAGTGATATCGGGTTTAGCGATCGTTTCTTTAAATGGATATAAATTAACAGCAACGAGATCAATCGGTGTGATATCGAATTGTTCTAGTTGCTCTTGATGTTCAGGTAAATCTCGGCGTGCAAGTAAGCCGCCGTGAATCATTGGGTGTAATGTTTTCACTCGTCCGTCTAAAATTTCTTCGAAGTTTGTCACTGCTGATACTGGTAAGACCTCTATTCCGGCGTCTTGTAGTGTGTTTAGTGTGCCGCCTGTTGAGATTAATTGATAGTTTGCTTTAATTAGTCCTTGGGCAAAGTCTACTAAACCTGTTTTATCTGATACGCTCAGTAATGCTCTCTTTTTCAAAATGAATCCCCCTCTAAAATTAATCTTTGAATCGTTTTTGGATAGAGTTCGTGTTCGATTTTTTGGATCTTTGTTTGTAGTTCTTCTCTGGTCATTCCCGGTTTAACTCGGACGGATTCTTGGGCGATGATTTCACCTGTGTCCATCCCAGAATCAACGTAATGAATCGTTGTTCCTGAAAGCTTAACCCCTGCTTCAAGTGCTTGACCGACCGCATCTAAGCCTGGAAATGCTGGGAGAAGGGACGGGTGAATATTAATGATTCGGCGTTGATATTGATTTAATAAAGTTGGTCCAACTAAGCGCATATAGCCAGCAAGCACAATCCAATCGACTTGATGTGCTTGGAGTTCATTAACAATTTCTGTTTCAAATTCGCACTTATTTTGATAATCTTTCGGGTCAAAAATAAATTTAGCTAACTGATTTTCGTCTGCCTTTTCAATCACTTTCGCTCCAGGTTGATCAGAAACGAGTAAAACAATCTCAGCATCAAGTTCACCTGTTTTGATCGCTTGATCAATTGCTTGATAGTTACTACCTGTCCCGGAAGCAAAAATCGCTAAGCGTGTTTTAGCGCTCAACAAGCTTCACCCCTGACTTATCAATGACTCGACCGATTAAATAGGCTGTCTCACCGCTGGCATTCAACGTCGCTAATGCCTGATCAGCTTGTTCTTCGTCAACAACGACAACCATGCCAACACCCATATTAAAGACACCTAATGCTTGCTCAATCGTTAACTTAGCTTGGTTTTGTAAATAAGTTAAGATTGTTGGAATTTCCCAACGATTAAGCCAAACTTCAGCTCCTAGTTGATCAGGCAAAACACGTGGTAAGTTTTCATAAAAACCACCACCAGTAATATGGCTAATCCCTTTAATGTCAACAGTTTTCTTCAATTGATTAATCGCCTGATGATAAATTTTGGTCGGTTCTAATAGCGCATCACCAATCGTCTTCGTTAATTCACTTGGCTGATCAGTTAACTTCAACCCTTGATCAGCTAAAATTTTTCGAACTAATGAAAAACCATTTGAATGGACACCACTTGAAGCTAAGCCAATTAACGCATCACCAGCTTTGATTTTTTCACCGGTAATTAAATCAGGCTTATTAGCAATGCCAACGACAAAACCAGCTAGATCATACTCACCGTTTTGGTACATACCTGGCATTTCAGCTGTTTCTCCACCGATTAAAGCAGCACCACTCTCAACACAGCCATCAGCAATGCCTTTGACAATTTGCTCAATTTTCTCAGGGTGATTTTTGCCACAAGCGATGTAGTCAAGGAAAAATAATGGCTCGGCTCCTTGGGCGACGATGTCATTGACACACATTGCAACAAGATCAATCCCAACTGTGTCATGTCGATCAAGTTCAAAAGCGAGTTTTAGCTTTGTGCCAACACCATCTGTTCCAGAGACAAGTACAGGTTCTGGATAAGAAAATCCCGCTAAGTCAAATAGCCCTGCAAAAGCGCCAACACCACCGATCACTTCTTTACGATTCGTTCGGTTAATGTGTTTTTTCATTAACTCAACAGCCTGATAACCTGCTTCGACATCAACACCTGCTGTTTTATAAACATCACTCATACTTCTGCTCCTTTTCCGTTTGCATTTAGTTCCCTTGGGTAGATTTCAGTAGGGTATCTCCCCGTAAAACAGGCTTTACAAATGCCTGTTTCAATTGATTCTTCATCTACGAGCGCATTTTCTAGTCCCTCAACAGATAAAAAAGCTAAACTATCTGCGCCAATCTCTTCAGCCATTTCTTCGATTGAATATTGAGCGGCAAGTAAATCCTCACCAGCGGTCGTATCGACTCCATAAAAGCATGGATTTTTGATCGGTGGTGAAGCAATCCGAACGTGAACCTCAGTCGCACCAGCTTCTTTTAAAAGCCGAACAATTCTCATGCTCGTTGTTCCTCTGACAATCGAGTCATCGATCATGACAACTCGCTTGCCATTAACGATCCCTCGAACAGGAGACAACTTCATTTTCACGCCTTCTTCACGTGAGGATTGGTTCGGTTCAATAAATGTTCGACCAATATAGCGATTTTTAATTAAACCGAGTTCATAAGGAATCCCCGATTCTTCGGCAAAACCAATCGCGGCTGAAATACTTGAATCTGGTACGCCTGTGACAACGTCCGCTTCAACACTTGCTTCTTTTGCAAGTTGCTTACCCATTAGTTTTCGACTTGCATGAACATTAATTCCGTTCAAGTCACTATCTGGTCGTGAAAAATAGACATACTCCATCGAGCAAAGCGCCCGTTGCATTGGGGATGCGAACATCGTGCTGTTCAGTCCATTTTTATCGATTACAATCAGTTCACCAGGTTTCACTTCACGAACGTACTCAGCACCGACTAAATCAAAGGCACACGTTTCAGACGCAACAACATAAGCATCATCAACTTTTCCAATTGATAGTGGTCTTAAACCATACGGATCAAGGGCGACAAACAATTGATCCTCCGTTAAAAGTATAAATGCATACGCACCTTTAACCATTCCAAGTGCTTGTTTAATCGCTTCTTCTAAAGCAAGATATCCACCTCGCTTAATTAAATGAGCGATAATTTCGGTATCTGATGTCGTCTGTAAAATGCTCCCCTGCGCTTCAAGCTGTGACCTTAAGGCAAAATCATTAACGATTTCACCATTATGAGCCAGTGCCATACTTGAGATTTGTGAACGAAACAACAGTGGCTGTACATTTTCAAAGCCACTCTGTTCTTCCGTGGCATAACGGACATGACCGATTGCACTCGTTCCTTTCAACGTAGCTAAATTTTGCTCATTAAAAACAGAATTGACTAATCCAACTCCTTTATGAATCGAGAGTTGCTCACCATTGCTCGTAACAATCCCAGCCCCTTGTTGTCCCCGATGTTGTAAGGCGTGTAAGCCGTAAAAGGTGAGTTCAGCAGCCCGCTGATGACCAAAAATTGCGAACAAACCACATTCTTCATTTAAACCTTTGAGTTCAGCAAGCATGGAATAGCTCCTTTCCAAGCTTTTTCAAGTTGAGCAATCGACTGATTAATAACCGTATTCTCACCAACTGTAATCTCAAGTTTTTCCCGGTTTGTCACATGCCCAATAATTGTTGCCTCTGCGACTGTTTGCAAAAATGCTTCAACTTGATCTGGCGCAACAGTGACGAGATAGCGTGATTGTGTCTCACTAAATAGTAATGTCGTCACATCACCAACTAACTTTACATCTGCTCCTAACTGATCTGTGCCAAATAAACTTTCAGCGAGTGCCACAGCTAAACCACCTTCTGATAAATCATGCGCGGATCGAACAAAACCTGATTGAATCGCCGTTAACAATTGCTCTTGTCGCTGTTTCTCAATCGCTAAATCAATGCTTGGTGCTTTACCAAAATAGTTCGCTTCTAAGAGATTTTGTAGTTCACTGCCACCGAACTCAGCTTTAGTTTTACCAATTAATAAAATAACGTCTTCTGCTTGTTTAAAAGATAAGGTTGTAATATCTGTTAATGAACGATGTAAACCGACCATCCCGACAATTGGCGTTGGGAAAATTGGTGTACCTGCTTTTTCGTTATACAACGAGACGTTACCACTAACGACAGGTGTATTAAGCGCAACACTTGCTTTCGCCATTCCTGCAACGCTTTTCTCCATCGCCCAATACGTTTCTGGTTTATCAGGATTACCAAAATTAAGTCCATCCGTTAAAGCAAGTGGCTTTGCACCTGAAGCGACAATATTTCTGGCCGCTTCTGCAACGGCAATTTGACCACCAACTTCAGGATCTAAATAAATATAGCGTGAATTACAATCCGTTGTTAGCGCAATTGCTTTATCAAACCCACGAATCCGAAGTACAGCAGCATCTGACCCAGGGCCAACAACTGTATTGACTTGTGCCATTGAATCGAATTGCTGATAGACCGATTCTTTACTTGCAATTGTAGGTTGCTGTAATAATTCAATTAATGTCCGTTCATAATCAGTCACTTCTGGATAATAATTTGGTAACGCTTGAAACTCCTGATAATATTCAGGTTCTTTCGCTTCTTTATAATAGACTGGTGCATCCTCTGCTAATGGATCAACAGGAATATCACAAACGATCTCCCCGTTATGTACTAATCTAAATTGTTGATCGTCAGTCACTTTACCAATCGCAACAGCTTTAAGATCATACTTTTCAAATAGATCGTAAATCTCTTGTTCATGACCTTGTTTAACAACGAGTAACATCCGTTCTTGTGATTCGGATAACATCATTTCATATGCCGTCATATTCGCTTCACGTTGGGGAACTAAATTTAAATTAAGCTCCATTCCCATGCCAGCCTTACTCGCCATTTCACTCGCTGATGAAGTCAGACCTGCTGCTCCCATATCCTGCATGCCGATTAACGCGTCTGAATGGATCACTTCAAGACAAGCATCGATCAATAGTTTTTCAACAAAAGGATCACCCGCCTGAATATCGGATCCTTGACCTGTACCGTCTTCAGCTAATTCAACAGATGAAAAAGTCGCCCCATGAATCCCGTCACGACCAGTTTCTGCCCCAACATAGATGACGGTATTGCCTACACCAGTAGCTATCCCTTTTTGAATATCCTTCTGCTCAATTAAGCCAACGCCCATCGCATTGACTAATGGATTACCTTCATAACAATCATCAAATTGAATTTCTCCACCAACTGTTGGCACACCCAGACGATTGCCATAACCAGCGATACCACGAGCGACTTCTTTAAATAAATATTTTGTTCGCTCGATGTCTAAGCGACCAAAACGCAGTGAGTTAAGAGCCGCAATTGGCTTTGCACCCATCGAAAAAATATCACGCATAATCCCACCAACGCCTGTCGCCGCCCCTTGATAAGGTTCAATTGCTGAAGGAGAATTATGACTTTCAATTTTAAAGACAAGCCCCTGACCGTCACCAATATCAACAATTCCAGCACCTTCTCCGGGTCCTTGGATGACTTGAGGCCCTTCACTAGAAAATTTTCGCAACAATGGTTTGGATGTTTTATAGCTACAATGCTCAGACCACATGACCGAAAAAATTCCCGTCTCCGTATAGTTCGGTTTGCGTCCGATAATTTTAACAATCGATTGATATTCGTCATCCGTCAAACCCATTTCACGATAAATTTGTTCTTCTTCAATAACCTCTGGTGTCGGTTCAAGCTTCTGTGACATGGTTTCCCCTCCAATTTTCAATGATTGATTGAAACAGTTTCAAGCCGTCTTCACTGCCTAAAAGTGCTGACGTTGCCCGTTCTGGATGTGGCATCATTCCAAGTACGTTACCAGACTGATTGATCATTCCAGCAATATTTTCAACTGAACCATTTGGATTGTCTTGGTAAGTAAAAATGATTTGCTGATTTGCTTTTAGTTGCTCAAGTGTTTGCTGATCACAATAATAGCGCCCTGTACCATGAGCAATTGGGATTGAAACGACTTCATTTTCGGCATATTTTTCCGTAAATGGTGTTCGATTATTGCGAACAATCAGATTACTATTTTTGCAGACAAAATCCAGATCCTTGTTTTGTAGCATCGCACCAGGAAGTAAACCTGCTTCTAATAAAATTTGAAAGCCATTGCCAACGCCAAGAATCAATTGCCCCGCGTCCGCTCGCTCTTTTAATACGTTAATAATTGGTGTTCGAACCGCTAATGCACCAGCTCTTAAATAGTCACCATAAGAAAAACCACCCGAAAGCATAATTAAATCATAGTCTGCTAGATTGCTTTCCTTATACCAGATTCGATCAACATCGCCTGGCAACACTTCACTAGCAATCTCATACAAATCATCCGTCGATCCTGGAAAAACAATTACCGCGCTTTTCACTCGTCACCACGCTCCTCGAGTCTGTAACTGTATTCCTCCATCTCATGGTTGACGAGTAATTGATCACATAACGCTTCAACTTGTTCTTCGATATTCTCGTCTGTTGCAAAACTTAATTCAACTAATTTACCGACACGTATACGTTCAACACCATCGACATCATATTGATCAAGTACCTCTTCGATCGCTTTCCCTTGCGCATCAAGTACCCCTTGTTTTAAGCTAATTTCGACTACTGCTTTAATCATTTGATCTCCTCCAATCGATTTAATATCTCTTGATAAACAGGTAGTAAATCGCCTGTTCCTTGACGAAAAACATCTTTATCTAAGCTCATTTCTGTTTCAAGATCCCAGAATCTGCACGTATCTGGTGATATTTCATCCGCTAAAATAATCTCTCCATTCTGATTTCGACCAAACTCAAGCTTAAAATCAATTAATTGAATCCCGATCTGTTCAAAGTATGGTCTTAACAGTTGGTTAATTTTTAGTGCATAGCCTTTAATTAACTCGATTTCTTCTTTCGTTGTATTTGTTAATAAAAATGCATGTTGATCGTTAATAATTGGATCATCTAAAGCATCATTTTTATAGTACAACTCAACTAATGCTGGCTGAAAAACGGTTTTTTCTTTAAAGCCTAAGCGTTTGACAATACTGCCTGTCGCTAGATTTCTAACAACAACTTCAAGTGGAATGATTGTCGTTTTTTCAACAAGTTGCTCAGTTTCATTAAGTGATTTAATGAAATGGTTCGGAATATTTTGCTTAGTTAAATAGTTAAATATTTTCGCTGAGATCAAATTATTAAATCGGCCTTTTCCAGTAACAATTTCTTTCTTTTTACCATTAAAGGCTGTCGCTTGATCCTTGTAGGATAAAATTAATTTATTTGGTTCATTGGTAAAGTACACGTGTTTTGCTTTGCCTTGATAGAGAAGCTCTTTTTTCATCAGACTGCACCCCTTAAGTGATGTTTACTAAGGGTTAGCACTCACGTGAATGAGTGCCCCCATAGATTATGCTAAGCCCATTCTTGCAAAAATTTGATCGACATTTTTTAAGTGATAGGTATAATCGAAACAATCGTCAATCTGGTCTTGTGATAAGATTTCGGTGATTCGTGGTTCTTGTTCAATTAACGTTCTGAAATGTGTCTCGGTTTCCCAAGCTTTCATCGCATTCGGTTGAACAAGATCATATGCTTCTTCACGACTCATGCCATGATCGATTAAAGATAATAACACTCTTTGTGAAAAAATCACCCCATGCGTTCGATCAATATTTCGTTTCATATTTTCAGGGAAAACTGTTAAATTGTCGACAATTCGACTGAACCGATTAAGCATATAATCAACGGCAATTGTTGCATCAGGTAAGATCACACGTTCAGCTGATGAATGCGAAATATCACGTTCATGCCATAAAGCAACGTTCTCATATGCCGTCATCATATAGCCTCGAACGACTCGTGCCATACCGGTCATGTTTTCTGAGCCGATTGGATTTCGTTTATGTGGCATTGCTGATGAACCTTTTTGTCCTTTCGCGAAAAACTCTTCAACTTCTCTCGTTTCTGTTTTTTGAAGTCCACGAATTTCAGTTGCGAACTTTTCAATTGAGGTCGCAATTAAGGCGAGCACCGACACATACTGTGCATGGCGATCACGTTGCAATGTTTGAGTTGAAACAGGAGCTGGCTTTAAGCCTAATTTTTCACAGACATATGCTTCAACTGCCGGATCGATGTTGGCGTATGTTCCAACAGCTCCAGATAGTTTCCCAGTTTCGATCACTTCTGCCGCTGCATTAAATCGCTCTAAGTTTCTCAGCATCTCTTGATACCAAAGTGATAACTTCAGCCCAAATGTAGTTGGCTCCGCATGAACACCATGTGTCCGCCCCATCATCACGGTATGCTTATGTTCAATTGCTTTATTTTTCAAAATCTCAATAAATCGTTCTAAATCTTTCCGAATGATTGCATTCGCTTGTTTTAATAAATAAGATAGCGCGGTATCAACAACATCCGTTGATGTTAAACCATAATGCACCCACTTTTTCTCGTCACCAAGTGTTTCAGATACTGCCCTAGTAAACGCGACGACATCATGGCGCGTCTCTTCTTCAATTGCTAAAATTCGCTCGACATCAAATGATGCGTTTTGACGAATTTTTTTAACATCATCAGATGGAATGACACCTAACTCACTCCACGCCTCACAAGCAAGAATTTCTACCTCTAGCCATGCTTGATATTTGTTTTCCTCTGTCCAAATCGCTCCCATTTCAGGACGCGTATAACGTTCAATCATCTTTTATCCTCCTAGATTAAATTCCGTTCTGCTAATTCGTTGATTAATTGGTCTCGATCACCCGCAACAAATGTTAAATGGCCGATTTTACGTTTTGGTTTAATCTGATCCTTACCATAAAAGTGCAGATGCGCTGTCTCTAATTGATTGATTTTTTCTCTATATATTTGAAGATTATCCCCCAGTAGATTAACCATTACTGCCCCGCCATGAAATAAAACTGGAATCAGTGGCAAGTTACAAATCGCACGTATATGTTGCTCAAATTGCGAGACATTACACGCTTCAATTGTAAAGTGACCTGAATTATGTGGCCGTGGCGCCAATTCGTTCAGATAAATTTCTTCACCTGCGACAAAAAATTCAATCGCAAATGTGCCAACTACATCCAGTTCAGTTGCAACGACTTCAGCTGCCTGTTTGATCTCGCTAGCAACTGAATCCGTGATTCGTGCAGGCACAATTGTCTTGTCTAAAATGTGCTCGCGATGTTCATTTTCTGCAATCGGGAAGTACTGAATCACGCCAGCTTGTGACCGGGTAAAAACAATCGATACTTCGCGATCAAACTGAATTAATTTTTCATAAATCAGCCGTTGATTATTGGCAAGCATCACTTCTGCTTCGGTAAAATCTGCGCTTGATGTTAAAATCAGTTGTCCTTTACCGTCATATCCACCGCGACATGTCTTGACAACGGCGGGAAAACCAATTTTTTCAACAGCAAGCTTGAGATCGTCAGGATCCTTAATTATTTCAAATGGTGCGACAGGTAAGTTGAGTTTTGTCATGAGTTGCTTTTCCAGTTCACGATCCTGTGTCACTTCAAGTGAAACGGTCCCTTGTGGGAGCAAGCCCTGTTCCTCTAAATAGCGCGCTGTTTTTAAATCAACATTTTCAAATTCATACGTCACGAGGTCAACGAGCGTTGCGAGCTGCTTAATCGCGTCAAAGTCATCATAATTGGCAATGATTTGCTCATCAGCTAATTGGGCTGCTGGACAATTCGGTGTTGGATCGAGTACGACGAGCCGATAGCCCATATGTCTTGCTGTTGTCGCCATCATCCGTCCAAGCTGCCCGCCACCAATGATGCCTATTGTTTTTCCAAAAACTAAGTTATTGGTCGGCAAGCTGATCCCTCATTTCAATTACTTTTTCTTTTAGTGAAGATTGATAGGTTGTCAATTTTTCAGCAATCATTTGATCGTTAGCCGCTAAAATTTGCGCCGCCAAAAGTCCAGCATTTGTCGCACCTGCTTTCCCAATCGAGACTGTCGCAACAGGAACACCCGCTGGCATTTGGATGATAGACAGTAAAGAATCCATGCCGTTTAATGCCCTAGATTGAATTGGCACGCCGATCACTGGCAACGTCGTTTTTGATGCAACCATTCCTGGTAAATGAGCCGCGCCACCAGCTCCTGCAATAATTACTTTTAAGCCTCGATCTCTTGCCGTAGCCGCGTAAGTAAACATATCATCAGGCGTACGATGTGCTGAGATCACTTCTTTTTCATAGTTAATTCCGAGTTCAGTTAAGGTCTGACATGTGTTAGTCATTGTTTCCCAATCTGAAATACTTCCCATAATGACACCTACTTGAACCATCCAATCCCTCTTTCCCTCGAACTTTTGAGTTATTATAGATAAAAAATCCTATTCACATCTCTCATCATGACGAGAGAAGATGAATAGGTGGTTTCCAGATCATTAATAGAATCTTAGCCTAGGTTAAATAAAAATAACGACACTGAACCCTTGGCCAAGCCACGTCTAATCGAACTGACCAACCAAAGTATGATTGGGCGGTTCCATCTTCCCTCATAGTCCATTATTTACGGTAACGGGTAGAAACTTTTGAGCCATATTCTCAAATTTATATGAGGCAATTTCAATTAAATTATCATTTTTGCTACATCTGTATCATAGCAATTCCATTAACTATAGTCAATGGAATTCGAACAATAAATGAAAGTTTTGTTTTAACGTTCGTCTTTGTTCATAATTACTTCAAAGATGATTCGCTGTTGATCGGGAATCAGCTTTTTTTCACCGTTTTCAATTACTTCTTTAAAAATTGGTTTTTCAATTCTCCTTATTGGCGTGTAGCCTGCTTGTTCGATTCTTGCGAGACATTGATCGATCGTTTCATCTGCTAGACGTTCAAATGTTTTCTTTCTTTGATTCTGTTGTTCAACTTTATTCTGCTTCTGGTTCCGGTGCTTTTTTTTCGATTTCTTCGACATGCTTCTTAATCCTGCCTTTCTTAACTTGCTTCACCCAAAAGCCGCCATTAATATTTTTCGGTTCATATGAAATAATGAATGCTTTCGGATCAATTGCTTTAATCGTTTGATACAAATATGCTTCATATTTTCTCGGTGTTAATATTTGCATTGCTAGCCTGTCCCCATCCATTCCACGAGCATTCCAGCTTGTCACGCCAAAGCCTTTTTCTCGTAATCTCCGGGTAAAGTCTAATTCTGGATCTGCTGAAATCACATTGACATTAATATAGCCAAGTGCGAGTCGCTCTTCAATTTTAGACCCGACAATCACACCTAGGCCATAACCAATTCCATACGCGATCAAATTCTCAATCCGATCGAGGTTATCTAAAACGATCCCGAGTCCAACTGTGTAAAGCATAATTTCAAAGGTACCAATTGAAGCTGCAATATACTTTTTCCCTTTAAACGTTAAAATAATCCGAATCGTTGAAAGTGACACATAAACAATATTAATTGACAAAATAATTAAAATCATCGTGATTGCATTTTCTAGCATTTGACTTCCCCCAACTTATTGATTGATTTTTCTGTTGATTATCTCCATTCAGCTTAAATTAATTTTAACATAAACCGATCCTTTCTTAAGCAAAAAAAGAACCAGCTAGGTTCTTTTGAATTTATTTCTATCTCATGACGGTTTAAGCTAATTTAGTCTCATAATCATTTTTAGTCAGAACCATTCGGTAATCTTGTAATAATCGCTGAAAAATTTGCTCCCATGATTGGCTCTGTGCATATTTAATCCCTGCTTCAGCCATCGTTACTCGTAACTGGGGATCTGATAACATTCGAACGATTGCGCAGACAAACTGATGTGAATTTTTTTCTTGACAAAGAATCCCGGTTTGATTGTGTTGAATGATTGTCCGCACACCTCCTACATTTGCGCCGATCACAGGCACACCACATGCGAGTGATTCCAAAACGACATTGCCAAACGTTTCAGACGCTGATGGAAAAACAAATAAATCAGCTGTTGCATAGGCCTGTGCCAATTGCTCAGCTGCTAAAAATCCAGTAAAAGTCATATTAGATGGTGCGACCTTAGCTAAATTAGCTTTAAGTGGTCCATCCCCGACAATTAACCAATGGACATTGTCTTTTAGGTGGGGAGGCAGTTGGGCAGCTATTTCAGGTAAGATCATGACATCTTTTTCCGGTGCCAACCTGCCAACATAGAGTAAAATATACTTTTCATTGATTTGATACTTCTGTCTGACTTGATCGGTTCTGTGATTCGGGTGAAAAATCGAACGATCAACACCTCGTGGCCAGATTGCCAAGTTTTTAAATTGATATTTTTTCAAGCGAGCTTTCGTATCTTGAGATGGTACGAAAATTTTTTCTAGCGGTTGATGAAACCACTTTAAATATTTCCAGAGCACAAACGTGAAAACTTGTAAATTATAATGTTCTAAATACTTATCAAAATCAGTGTGGTAGGAACCAACAATCGGGATATTAAGTTTTTTCGAAAAATGTAGACCCGCTAGCCCCATACTAAACGGTGTCGCAACATGAATAATATCAGGATTAAATTCATTGAGTTCAGCTTTAATCTCAGCTAAATTAGGAAATGCAAGTCGACATTCGGGATAAAGTAGAAATGGCAAGCTTGGATAAGCATGAATTTGATCTTGTACCTGATTTTCCTGTGACGACTTCGGCACAAAAACACGAAACTCAATCGCTTTGTTTTTCAGAAAAGTTGTAAACCGAGCTAAAGTTTTAGCAACTCCATTGACATCTGGAGTATACGTATCAGTGAAAATAGCAATTTTCATAATAGCCTCCTAATATATTGTGATCAGAACATATATGGAAACAATTTTTCGATCAATAAAAATGCACCTAGTCCAGTAAAACTTCCGAGCAACATTCCGATAATCACGTCAGATGGATAGTGTAAACCTAAGAAAATCCGCGATATTCCGACAATTGTTCCCAATGGTAAAAGGATGACAGCTAATGTCGGTTGCAACATAACAAAGGGGACAATCATTGAAAAAATTGCTGTCGTATGCCCCGACGGAAACGAATGATCTTCTAGCGGATTAGCCAGAACGTGAATCCGTTCAAGCACAACATAAGGCCGCTGACGGGGGAATATTTTTTTCACAATCGCGACAGGTATATGACTAACAGCTAATGAAGTCGCACTCGCAATTGCAGTCAGTCTAATTGAATGACTTGTTAAAATAATTAGTAACAAAGTGAACGTAATCGAAAATTTAGCACCACCAAGATGAGTCACAACATTTAGGAATCGGTTTAACACGCGACGATCGAAATAATGATTAATCTGACGAAACAAATGACAATCAAGCTCATACAAATTATTAATTAAACGCAAAACCTCTCACCCCTCGTTTGAATTTTTACAAAAACATCCCCTCACCTTTAATGGTAGGGGATCAATGCTAATTTAATAAGAATTTTTGATAAAGATTATGTAAAGTTATCGGAGGGGAAGAGAGGAGTAATGGATTGCGATTCAGTTTGGAGAAATGCAGATAAGTTCAGTGAAATGCAGACGAGTTCAGTGAAATGCATTCAAGTTCAGCGATTTGCATTCAAGTTCAGCGATTTGCATTCAAGTTCAGCGATTTGCATTCAAGTTCAGCGATTTGCATTCAAGTTCA
>DUPD01000090.1 GCA_012838505.1 Bacilli bacterium
AAGTTCAGCGATTTGCATTCAAGTTCAGCGATTTGCATTCAAGTTCAGCGATTTGCATTCAAGTTCAGCGATTTGCATTCAAGTTCAGCGGAAAAAAGCGCATCGGCTCTGGCGAGCGATGCGCTTTTACACGAACTATTTTTCATGATAAGAAAGCTAGATACAAGACAAACACAACACCTAATACCCACATCATTGGGTTAACTTTCTTAGCCTGACCACTTGCTACCATTGTAATTGGATAGAACACAAATCCTACTGCAATACCTGTAGCGATACTACCTGATAGTGGCATCATTAGAACAGTTAAGAATGCTGGTACAGCAACAACAAAGTCATCCCAATCAATTGACTTCAATGCTGATGCCATCATCACCCCAACAATAATTAAAGCTGGCGCGGTAACTGCTGATGTTACAACAGATAATAATGGTGAGAAGAATAATGCTAAACCAAAGAAAATTGCTGTAAAGACTGACGCTAAACCTGTTCGTGCACCTGCTCCAACACCTGTAGCTGATTCAACAAATGCTGTAACAGTTGATGTACCTAAGACTGAACCTACAACGGTTGAAGTTGAATCCGCAAGTAAAGCTTTTCCCACACGTGGAATTTCGCCATCTTCCGTTGTTAGACCCGCCTTATCTGTAACAGCAAGTAAAGTACCCGCTGTATCAAAGAAGTCCACAAATAAGAATGTGATAATAACACCAATCATTTGCCACGACCAAATATCACTAAAAATATTTGTAAATGCCTTGCCGAATGTTGGCTCAAGTGATGGAACACCTGATACAAACTGAGTTGGTAAATCAATCTGACCAAAGATAATTCCAACAACGGCTGTGATGATCATTCCATAAAAGACACCACCACTAACTTTAAGCGTAATCAATAGTACAGTTACGACTAATCCGAAAATAGCTAATGCCGTTTCTGGATTTGATAAATTACCTAATGCAATCATGTTTCCTTCATCAGCAACAATGATCCCAACGTTTTTAAACCCAATAAAAGCAATAAATAGACCGATACCTGCACCTACAGCTAGTTTCAGCGATGCAGGAATACCGTTAATAACTTTTTCACGAACACCTGAAAAAGATATTGCTAGGAATAATACACCTGAAACAAGTACTGCTGTAAGTGCTGTTTCCCAAGGTATACCATAACCAATTACAACTGTATAAGTGAAGAACGCGTTAATTCCCATTCCTGGTGCCAATGCAACTGGAAGCTTTGCAAGTAGACCCATAAGTAATGTACCAATAATAGCTGATAAAGCTGTTGCAGTATAAATCGCATCTGGATCCATACCTGAAGCCCCTAAAATTTGTGGGTTAACAAACAAAATATACGCCATTGCTAAAAATGTTGTTAATCCCCCTGTAAATTCGGTTTGAATACTTGTACCATGTTCTTCTAACTTAAAATACTTGTTTAACATTTTCCTCTTCCCTTCTTTTTTTCGCCGAATAGAAAACACACTCCTATATTTAATCTGTTCTAGAGTGTGTCTAAATATACGAGAGAAGATAACAATAAAAAAATATTATTATAGCATTTTCCTATATCTTCTGCGTAGACAGACCATTTACGGTGATCGGTAGAAACTCTAGAGCCTTATCCTCAAGATTATACGACGAATTTTTTAAAAATTTATATTGTTATCATACTAAGAAAAAAATCATCCGTCAAGGGTAAAAGCGAATATTTCTTCAAAAAGACATACCCAATGTTCGGATATGTCTTTTTATATGCTTGAAAAAACTTATTCATTTGATTTTAAAGCCTCAATCATGTCAATTCGCTTTAATTTGTGATGCATTAACCACATGACAAAAGTTGAAAATAATAATGTCAGTAATCCGGCATACAAATAACTGGTCCAATGTAACGCTGGATTGAACATCATATTATCCATCGCAATCGTCTCTAAAACAAAACTGAACAAGAAGCGTCCAAAAATGCTACCTGCGATAATTCCCATCACCGTGAGAACTAAGTTTTCCCGATAAATATACATCGTCACTTCATTATCGAAAAAGCCTAACACCTTAATCGTTGATAATTCACGAATTCGTTCTGAAACATTAATGTTCGTTAGATTATAGAGCACGACAAATGCAAGCCCTGCCGCCGATAAAATTAAGACGACGACAACTACATTTAAGCTTGACATTGAATCACGAAACGATTCTGTCATTGACGCAATGAAAGAAACGGTAACGACTCGATCTTCAAGCATGAGTTGCTCTGAAAATTGATTTTCCCATGTCTGATCTTGATTGTGTTTTAATAGACCGGCATTATAATTTAACGACTCATCAATCTCTGTTCGATAAAGCGCGCTCGTCATGTATAAGTAGTGACCGGTATAGTTTTCAGTGATTGCTGTAATTTTTATCGGATAAGATTGATTATCGCTACCGACAATTGTTAGCAGATCACCAACCTTAAGATCAAATAAATCAGCTAATCGTTCAGTAACAATTGCCCCATCATCAGTTAACTGATAGTCTTGACCGGATTTACGATCTTTTAATTGAACAAAATCACTGAATGCTTCTGCGTCTTCTGGAACCATCACTGTTAATGATTGTGTTGGATGACCATCAATACTGACTTCAAATTGTTGCTGTAAAATTGAAATGTCTTGTTCAATACCAGCAGACGATTTAATAAATTGCTGGTAAGACGCTTTTGCGTCCTCGTTTGCTTCATCATCAAGTACAACGAGCGCGTCATACTTCATTACATCACCAAATTGTAAGTCAACTAAGCCTTCAACAGCGCCTTTAATGCCAAAACCAGCAATAATTAAGGCTGCACAACCAGCGACACCAACAATTGTCATCAGCATTCTTTGTTTATATCTAAATAAATTTCGAGCCGTTACTTTTTTAATAAAATCAAGTCGACGCCAGACAAAGCTCATCCGTTCTAGTAAAATTCGCTTCCCGATTTTAGGTGCTTTTGGTCGCATTAATATTGCCGGCTGACTTCTGAGGTCAGATCGAAGCACAAACCAAGCAGTAACAACCGTCGAAATCATTGAGATTGCAGTTGCAATAATTGTATATAACCAATAATTACCCAACATCAGATCAGGTAAATTATACATCATCCCATACGCATCAAAAATGATCACAGGTAAAAATGTATAACCCAGAACTAAACCTAAAATGGTTCCGACCAAACTGGCACCAAGCGCATAAACGTAATACTTAATTGAGATTTCTAAGTCCCGATAGCCCAACGCTTTTAATGTACCAATTTCGCCACGTTGTTCTTCAATCATGCGAGTGATTGTCGTTAGCGTGACAAGGGCTGCTACCGCAAAAAAGACGGCAGGAAAGATTGTTGCTAACTCACTAAGTAACCCCGCATTGTCGGTATACTGAACGACATCCCCATGATCTGTCCGTAAAAATGTATAATAAGTCGGCTCAGCTAAATCAGCTAACTCCGCCCGTGCATCATCAATCTCCGCTTCACCTGTTTCAATTTCATCAAGCGCATCAGCAGATTCCGCTTCGAATGTCGCTAATCCGTCTTCATATTCAACTTCCGCATCGCTTAATTCAGCATCTTGTTCATTAAGCAATGCAAGCCCCTCGTTATATTCTTGCCAACCTTGATCTAGTGCTCTTCTCGCCTCTGCCAACTTCGACTCTGCCGATAACCGTTCACGTTCGAGTAGCTCAGTTTGCTCAGTTAATTCTGCCCGAGCTTTATCTAACAAAACTTGACCTGCTTCTAATTCAGCACGACCAGCCTGTAAAACTGATCTTTGCACATCTATTTCAACAATTGCTTCATCTACTTGGATGAGGCCCTCATGAATTTCAGCCGAGATTTGACTGAGCACCTGTTCTACTTGACCTGCCGGAATTATCCCTGAAAAATATCCACCAAACAAATCTGCCAACGTTTGACCATTTAACTTAATCGCCTTAGTTTCAGTCAAGATCCATTCAATATCTTCCTCAGGTATCAATTCAACTGGTACTTGAAGCACATCTGACAAACGACTTATGTTTGCTTGTTGATTGAGCAACTCCTCACGTTGTCGTTCAACTTCCGTAGTCGCTTGACTTAGCTCCGTCTCTCCCGCTTCAATTTCTGCCAAACCTTGATTCAATTGCTCTTGTTCTTTTTCAAGTTCCGCACGACCAGCTTCAAGTTGTGCTTCTGCCTGATTCATCTCAAGCTTTAACTCAGCTAACCCTTGTTGATAGTCAACTTCTCCATCAATTAATTCGAGATAACCTTGCTCAATTTCAGCACGTGCTTCTGCAATTGCTTCATGACCGTCATCTAGCTTAATTCGAGCATCAGTTAATTCCTCTCGCGTGTCTTCTAACTCCGCACGCCCAGCAGCGATTTCCGCTTCAGCTTCGCGAATCTCATTTTCAGCCTCCGCAACAATTCCTGCTAAGCGTTCAGGTGCATAATCCGCTAAAATTTGTTCAATATCAGTTCCATACTTCTGACTTAGATCCCGATACGTATCAGCAAACGTATCTTCCTCGCTCAAACCAGCAAAGGTAATAAATAAGTCTGTATAAACAGCGATATTAAAATCTTCCTCTAAAATGACACCGAACGCGTCAAGCTGACCACCAGCGATTTGCGTCTGTCCCCTAGATTCATTGGTAAAGTAACGCGGACTACTGACAAATCCAACGATTTCAAATTCAGTCCGCTCAAATTGATCCAACAAATCCGTCTCATCTCGATCAGGATAAAGTGTCACCTGATCGCCGATCTCGTATTGACTTCGAATCATATCTCGTTCATCTAAAGCAATTTCCCCACTTTTTTCTGGCAAACGACCGCTTTCTATTGAATATTGATTCAACTGTTTCTCTGGATGATAGCTAATTAATTTCATCACATGACGACTTTCCCCAACCAGTACGTCTTGACTATAACCAGGTTCAACAAGCTCCGCATGATCATATGCCTTGATCAATTCAAGTTCACCATCTTCAAATCCTAATGTTGACTGAACATGAGCATCATAGAGTTTTTGATTAGAAAAATACTCATTCGCTGTCGTCAACATATTCGGCCCTGTCGCTTGTAAGCCAACAAAAAAACCGACACCTAATAGGATCAAGACTAAAATCGAGAAGAAGCGCGCTTTTGAATTTAAAATTTCCCTGATGACTAACTTATGCAATGCTGTTTTTTTCATAACGCCTCACAACCCCTTACCATTCGATCTCATCTACCGAACGTGGACGAGGATTCTCAACAATTTCCCGCACTTTTGCATCATGGATATAAACAACTCGATCAGCCATTGATGCTATCGATGAGTTATGTGTAATCACAATGACCGTTGTCTTTGTTTCATGCGCTGTTTGTTGTAAAAGTCTTAAAATCTGTTTCCCTGTTTCAAGATCTAGCGCCCCCGTTGGCTCATCACAGAGCAATAATTTCGGATTCTTCGCTAAAGCTCGTGCTATCGCAACACGTTGCTGTTCCCCACCAGATAATTGCGCAGGAAAATTATCACGTCGATGTGTCAGCCCAACACCATCTAATACATCATCAATATCTAAAGCATCCGGAGAAATTTGCGTCGCTAATTCGAGGTTTTCCCGCGCCGTTAAATTAGGAACTAAATTATAAAACTGAAACACAAAGCCAATCTCATCACGGCGATACTCTGTTAATTGCCGAGTTGTATAAGTAGCAATGTTTTTGCCATCAACCCAAACCTCACCTTCATCCGGTTGATCCATCCCACCTAAAATATTAAGCACCGTTGACTTCCCCGCACCACTCGGCCCGAGAATAACGGCAAATTCACCTTGTTCAATTTCAAATGACACACCATTGTTCGCAACAATCGTGCTATCTCCCATTTGATACCGTTTATATTCATCAACCACCCGAACAAAACTCATGGTTATTCCCCTTTGTTTTTATTTATTTTTTTATTAAAACTATAAAATTGTCGTTAAATCTCTCTGGTGATACAATTGTCTCATCATAACAATTGTAGTATCATTTTTATCAATATACAATTATCTTCACTTCGGATGAGACAAAAAAGGAGGTTTTGTAATGGCATCACAATCGAATCAAAGCAACAATGAAGGAATCGAACGAAGAAATAGCTAAAATCGGTCAAAAAATAGCGAGTAATTTCCCTCACTTAAGCTAATCAAGTGCATTATAAAAGCCCCAAAATTAAATTTTTGGGGCTGATTAACAATTATTTTTTAATTATATTTTTGCATTAACAAGGACTTTAGATTGGCTCTTATCATTCAATAATAATTCAAATCCATCGTCAACGATTTTGTCTAAATTAATCTTATTAGTAATCACTTTCTCTGCTGGCACTTGACCACTCGCAATTAAATCAATCACACGGTCATAGTTGTTTGCATAAGCCAAGCTTGAAACGATTTTAGCTTCTTTAACCAGTGCTTGGAAAGTTGATAACTTAGGATCTTCTGCAAAAATAGCCACTAGACACACTGTCCCAGTAATTTTAACCGCTGATAGACATGTATCAAACGTTGCTTGAACACCCGCACATTCAATCGCAGCATCCACACCTGTGTTATCTGTATCTTTCATAATTCTTTCGACAACATCTTCCTCTGTTGGATTAAGTGCTGTGACGAAACCAAATGAGTTTGCTAATTCTAAACGCTCTTTAGAAACATCACTAACATAAACTGTAGTTGCTCCAGCTGCACGAGCACATAAAGCAGTTAGTAAGCCGATTGGTCCTGCTCCTGTTACTAGAACCTTATCACCCGGTCTCACACCTGCTAGTTCAACTCCACGATGTGTTACTGCAGTCGGTTCAACTAGAGCACCCTGCTCTAATGTCATGTTCTCAGGAATTTGGAAGACATGTTTTTCATCTAAGACACAGTACTCGGCAAAGCCACCATCGTCAGCAAGGCCAATGAATGCCGCCCCACTATTTCGACATAAATGATAATTTGCTTCACGACATTCTTTACATTCACCACAACGGAGGTTTGGCTCAACACATACGCGATCGCCCACTTTAAGCGATGTAACATCACTACCAACCTCTGTAATTGTTCCACTAAATTCATGACCAAGTGTCAATGGTAATTTTCTATCCGAAAGAGGGTGTACGTCATCTACTGGTAATAACCCGACCGGATCCGTATAAGCATGTAAATCTGATCCACAAATTCCAGCCCAGGCTACTTCTATTTTCACATCTTTAGTACCAAGATTTTTAAGTTCTACATTTTCGACGCGCACGTCTTTTGCTCCGTAAATTCTAGCTGCCTTCATAAATGTCACTCTCCCATTATATTTTATGTAAGAAGAGATATGTAAATGTCTCACGTTAAATTAGTGAATACTTTCACAATCTTTCTATGTATCTACTATACCATCAAAATCAAGCCTTTTCAAACATATAAGTATTAAGATTTTGTAAAGTTTAATGGATAACAAAAAAACCACAATCAATTATTGACTGAGGTTTTAGTGTTAACTCATTATTTCTTACAAATCGCAATCCCTAATGGGAAATACTGATCGATTTCAAAACTTTCAGGTACAATTAATCCACCATTCTGATAGAAAAACTCGACAGATTGGTAGTTGAACTCATCGAATAGATGCTTAAATTCATCAACGGTTAATTGATGAACATGAAACGGTACACCTGACGGTTGATCTCTACCCTCACCAAATGGGGTTGATAAAATCAATCTGCCGCCTGGTTTCAACAACTGATCAATATTTTTCAAAAATTGTTTCTCATCGTGAATGTGTTCAAATGTTTCGAAGCTGACAATACAATCAAATTGCCCTAACTCACTAGGTAGGTTAGGATCTGTCACGTCACCATGAATAAACTCAGTTAACGGATGATAATAACGATTTTTTGCATATGCAATCGCATCGCCACTATAATCGATCCCAACCACCCGCTCAACTCGTTCTTTAGAAGATTTAATCATTAAATGCGTGCCATAACCACTGCCACAAGCAAAATCAAGAACTCGACCGTAAACAAAAGATGTCGCAAATTGATAACGAGCGACATGTTCAATCAAAAGACGATTCGTCACTTCCATTTGATCTGGAATTACACGTTCACCAGTATCTTCAAGCATAATCTCTCACCACTTTCATCATTAAGCTCCCTCTTGCAAATCTCGTCTCCGATAACCAATGGAACCCAGGATCATCAAAGTAATACTTATCACAGCTATGATCACGAAAATAAGGAGATCAAAATCTTCCGTTGGCATGTGTGGAATCCAACTTTTAATCGATGTTTTTAAAAACCACTCTGGTAAATCGATTATCCCACTAAAATAATTCAACATAAATGAAAAAACCAGGTAGCCATGAACCGCTTTTCCTAACCTCGGAGCCCAACCAAGCGCTAGAGCAGCTAAACTGATAAAGAACAAAACAGACGGTAAGAAGTTAAAGCCAGCAGCCAGAAAATCGGTTAAAGTTATCGAACGACTTCCATCCATCACTATCATCGCAGTTCCACCAAGTCCGACAACTGATAATAAAATACCTACTAACCCTGTAAAAATAGCTAAACTAACACTCGTCCAGTACAACTCACGGCGCGTCACTTTTGTCGCATAAATCTGACTTAGGTACAAACGATTTTCTGCTGTGTAAAGTTTATTAACAATCGTAATCGGTAAAATCGAGACTAAGCCGATCATGACCATCATAATTGTTCCCGTAAATGAGGCTTCCATCGATACACCTTCAGCTGAAAACATTTGCTCGATTAACTCATTGCTTTCTATGAATACTTGCATGTCTCCATAAATAGAACCATAAGCTACACCCATAACCACAAATCCAAGTAACCAACTTATGATCGTTCCTTTATTAATCTTGATTAATAATCCCCGGACAGATAACAAAGAACGCTTTGCAGTTGCCCGCCCTTCTCGTTCAGGTAAGTAGCCAGAACCCATATCACGAGCTCCTTCTAAAGCAAATCCAATGATTATGAGAATGACTGTGAAAATTAGCCCAAACAAGAGTGGTAGCCAATTGTTTTCCGTGAAAGGATTTGTTAAATACGTCCAGCCCATTGGATTCATTAATGATAAGTCAGCGTTTGAAACATCTGTCACCGCACGAATAATATATAAAAGTCCAACGATTCCTAGTGATGCACCTGTTGCACCTGATGATGTTGGCATAATTTGTGCCATCAACAGAGCAATCCCTGCACCAATTAATCCAGCCATTCCAACCGACAGACCAAATAACAATGAACCACTCACAGTAATTGTCTCGACACTGAAACTGATCATCGTAACAGGAATGAACAAAGCTAAGATGAGATTGACGAAAATGACTTGAACTATGGCAGCAAGTGAATTTGCTTGCCGACCAATTTGAAACGAACGAACAAGCTCAGTCAAACCAAGCTCCTCCTCTTTACGTGTATGACTGACGATGTGTAAGATCGAAACAATCATGGCAAATAAACCACAAAATAACAACATTTCTTGTGCATACATGGCACCGATTGTATAGTCGCTTGCTGTCAGGATCGGTGTCGTTCCAACCATTGAAATCATCGCAGGATTTTTCATAATTTCATACATACCAACCAAGCCTTGGCCCTTTGCTATTTCTTCAAATGCTGGAACAAAACCTGCTGCAAACAAGCCAATGCCAAGAATCCAAACAATCATCTTTTTCCAATCACGTTTTAGATTTTGTAAAAATAATAGTTCCCAACGTGCAAACTTCTCATTCATGATCGCTTAACCTCCTCTTTTAAATCATTCGCCTTTATAATGACGCATAAACAAATCTTCGAGAGTGGGGGGAACAGCTTCAAATTTTTTAACCCCTAACTGACTTGCCTTCATTAGAATAGCATCGAGAGCTTTATTTTCAGCTGAGAAGGTCGCTTGATTTTCTTTTTGTTCGAAGTCAAACACACCATCAACAGTTGCTATTTCCGCGACATCACCTTTGGTAGCCAGTGTTATCGTTGAACGAGTCAAATGACGCAATTGATCAAGACTACCTGCTTCAACAATCTTACCTTGACGAATAATTACCACTTTATCAGCTAAAGCTTCGACTTCACTTAAAACGTGAGAAGATAATAAAATTGATTTACCAGCTTCCTTAAGCTTTTTAACTTCTTCCTGAAAAATTGCTTCCATTAAAGGATCAAGGCCTGACGTTGGTTCATCAAAAATATAAAAATCTGATTCCACCGATAATGCCGCAATCAAACCAACCTTCTGCCGATTTCCTTTTGAATACCCTTTGGCCTTTTTCTTCGGATCTAACTCAAACCGCTGAATTAAATAATCACGCTTTTGTTTATCTCCACCACCGTGTAATTTAATAAACAGATCAATAATTTCTCCACCGGTTAAATTCCCCCACAATGTCACATCTCCAGGAACATACGAAATGCGTTTGTGGATTTCAAAACTATCTTTCCAAACATCCTTCCCGAAAATTTCCGCCTCTCCACCATCTCGCTTAAGAACACCTAAGAGAATACGGATTGTTGTCGATTTCCCAGCTCCATTTGGGCCAATAAAACCAACAACTTCTCCCGCTTCAACTGTTAATGACACATCATTTAACGCTTGAAATTTACCAAAGCTTTTACGTAATCCTTCAACCTTTGCAATTTCCGTCATCAGAACAACACCTCTTTATTAGATTTAGTTTAATTCACTTACTTGAATGAATTTATTAATTACCTAATCGCGGACAAAATAGGAACAATTAAGTCAGCAAGAGTACCAGTCATTTTATCCTAGCATTATTTGACTGATGTGATCAATGTTAAATTTGAAATTAAACAAGACAGATCACTATTTTGCCCACAAAAAATGAAAGTCTAATAGATAAATGACTTTCATTAAGAGTGAATCTATTTTAATTAAAAATAAGAATGAGCAGAAATATAATGAAATACCCAATTGACCAATATAGATTAAGAATATACTGCTTAGCTTCTCTTTCGTGCTTATACTCCATGTAGGATCTATAGCCCGAGAAAATAGATAAGTGAGCAAATAGAACGGCATACAAATATATCGTTGGTAAAAATTGAGCAAGTATAATGATAAGAATAGTAAATAAACCAACCAAGCTCCACTCAACTCTTTTTTGAGTAGGCGTCTGATGACGGTAGATAAAAGAGGTTGTGACAATATTATATTTCTTTTTAATTAGAAAATGAACTAAGACCATAAAAATTAAAGTAAGTATCATTATTTCTAGCACTTATTGAAGCCTCCCTTTTTAAAATTAACAATCCAAAAAAAACCATTTATGGCGCCATTTAAACTATAACATTGATTAATATGTAGATCAACAGAGAATTCCAATTTTATTTCCCCTAATAAAATTTTTCAATATTGATGTTGTTCAGAACCTTAATTCAAAGTATACTTGATATTGAATCAAGAACGCGCGAAACCACAATAAAGCTAAGGAGTCTTAAATGAACCGTTTAATCTTGTTAGATAGCTTCAAATTTGCCATTCCCATTATAATCATCTATTTTCTTGTCAAACTCAGTCGTAAAAACTTTAAATCATTAGCTGAAGAGCTGATCATTATTTTGATGCTCTTTTATCTGACTTCTTTTAGCTATCTCCTTTGGTTTCAACCCGGACCTGTATATGAGCACCAACCATATAACTTCGAGATTTTTTCAACGATTGACCTTTACTACAATCAGTTAACCAGTGGTTTTATGCCACTGAAATTAATCGTGATCAATTTAATGGGAAACGTCATAATCACGATGCCGATTGGTGTTTGGCTCAGTTACAAAAATGTCAGACGAATCAAAGCACTCATTATCGCCCTGTTTATTCCAGTTCTTATTGAACTAGGGCAATATATTTTTCATCTTTTAAATTATGCAACAAGAGTTGTTGATATCGACGACTGGTTATTGAACGCTATTGGCATTTTGATTGGGTATTGGTTCACTGAACTAATATTAAAGCGGACAACCAAATAAATTGCCCTTTTTTTAAAGAGACACATTCACTTTTCAGCTCAACATGACATTCGCCTGAAATAACATACATCATTTCAATCGCCTCATGTGAATGAAAACTCATTTGAAAATTCTGCCACTCCTTATAGTAATAAGCGACAACCTCTGGATAACAATGCTTCACTCGATTCACTAAATAGAAACTCGTTGCGACCCTTTATTGACCTCCAATCATTTACTTGTTGATTCTAATGATCACATTTAGAGAAAAATTTATTACTAAAAAACAACATATTTCTTACTTCGGGCAAACGCTTGCACTTAAGTTGTTTATAAATTAAATTAAGAAACATAGATTTTTTTACTTAGAATTATATTAAGTAAAACCTTATCATATTAATATAAGTAAACTAACTTTCCCTTTTCCAAAAAAATAGTTGACAGTTTATTAAGTGTATATTATATTAGGGAAAACAGACCAAATTGTACAATCGATTCCATACACTTTAGTTATATAAGTGAATTGGTTATCAAAAACTATGAAGACTTACACAAAAATATGTTATGGAGGTGATTTTGATGAACAAACACTTTTTAAATGAAAAAGGTATAACACTTACTGAACTACTGGCAGCCCTCGTTCTTTTTGCGGTTGTAAGTGCCTTAATTATGACAGTCCTATTTAACGTCTTTCGAAACAGTGAAAACATAAGTGATAACGCCCAATTACGTCAAGATGCCAATTTACTTATCTCAACACTGAGAAGTCATTATGACCAAGGCGATTTTGAAGTAGGTCTAAATGCTAGCAACAGTCTTTTAATTGACGGACTGGAAGTAAACTCGTCAATGACTAGTTCAATTGATGAATTAGAACTAATAAACGGGGAGAATTCAATATCGGCAGTAAATGAAAGTATGATTGTTAAAGCTGATGGCACACCTTTGACAATTGATTTAACGTTGAAAAATAAAGATGGGCAAACCTATAACCTTTTCACGACGATCGAAAAACCAGATGAACTAGCGATTACATTGCAAGTTATCGAGGTACCCGATCCACCTGAACACCCACCTGGAGGTTTTACAGCAGCATTATCGGACTATTGTAAATATAGAACAGAAGACACAGGATATGCTTACCATGCTAGTAACCAATTTATTCCTGACGGCTGTGTAAATCCAGTAATTAATACAGCAAACGTACATTTTTCTAACGCGCATTCTAACGTCATTGATTTGAAACATAATACAACAAAATATAATGTTGGAGGGAATTTATTTGTTGATCCGACTGAATTTAACGTCGATAATAAACACCCTATGGAAGTCGGCGGTGACGCTGTATTCAAAGGAAGACTAGAGCTCAAAAATGAAGCGGAATTTATAGCTACAAATATTCATGCTGGTGGTGATAATAATGGTAGGGGGATTGTGGTAGGTAATGAAACTCGATTAGAGGCTAGAGAAAGTATCGTTGTCGCTAAAACTTTCCACATATTGAGTCATGGTCAGGCTATAATAGGTAAAAACCTTATTGCCAATACAGTTGAGGCTGTCAATCATTCCACTATAGACATAAATGGTTCTGCATCAATTTCTGAGAAACTAAAAGCTGCAGGTAATTCACAACTTGATATAGGGAAAAACCTTATAATTAATGGAAATCTTGAAATGTATGATAACGTAAAAATAATCGTAGACGGAGATGCTAGAATCAATGGTAAGCTAACTTTAGGTGGAGACTCAATTTTAAAGGTTAAAGGTAATTTGACGGTTACAGGTGATGTTATACAAGATGACAATGGATATAACGGAACTATACACGTAGGAACATACAACTTTTCAAAAGGAAAACCAGACTGGTTAAATGTTGTGGTTATTGAAAACAACGATAATTAAGAAGTGCAGGTGTAGATCATGAAAACTGGAAAATCTGAAAAAGGCTTTACATTGATAGAAATATTAGCATCGATTTCGTTGATAACGATAATTATCATTGCCGTCTCTACATCTTTTATTAATTATGCTAATTTCACAAAAATATTAGAGAATAAGCTCACTTCAGTACATGTTGCAGAAGAATTCGTCACTGTAATAAAAAACAGTGACGAGTTAGCTGAATTATTAAATACTACAACTGAATACAATACTGGTTGTGCTACACCGAAACAAGTTCCTTTAACTGTTTTACCACCTAGTGTTTCAGATATTTATGGCCAATATAATCCGACTATTTGGATCTGCCAATCTCCAGATGAAGAGCCGTTAGATTTATATCGAGTAAAAATTAACATTGCTGATGCAAGTGGGACCGATCAGGCAAGTTTATTCACATACTTTCATTTAGGAAGTGAAACAGAATGAATCGATTAAAAAATGAGAATGGCTCAACTTTAATTATCGTTTTGTTAGTTTTAGTGATATTCACTATTTCCGTTTCTTTGTTATCTTTTCAAATTAACAATATGTCCGCGCAATTTAAAAAAACAGAAACAGTTATTGAAGCGAAGCATTTGGCAGATATGGGGGAAGAATATTACAAAGCCTATGTCAATAAAACGGTTCAGGATGACCCTGAATCAGTCGATTTAACATTTTTAGAGAATCAATTAAAGACTCCATTTATGCCCTCTAAAACGGTTATAATTGATTCGGAGTCTAAATTTGAAATTACGCCCTTAAATATTTCGAAGGTTGGCGATATATTTAATATTGAATATGAAATAAAAGGTACTGTTGGAACAGAAGAAGCTGTTAATGAGTCTGTAATTAAGATAGAAATAGTTATCAATTGAGGTTAATCGTGCTCAATTAAGGGTTGTACAATATATAGCGTTGGTGAGTAAAAAAGAATACTCACTGACGCTATTTTTGTATTTAGGTGAAATCCATCTCTTAGTGAAGTGAATGAGGAATAAATGAGGACGTTTGGGTTGGAAGGGCACCGTGATCGCCACGCTAGGCGGACGCTTTCGGGCCTACAGGATGTAGGTCATGCAAGCGTCGTCACAAATGTTTTCGGTGGGACGAGTAACCGCAGTCCCACGACGTGACGGTTTTAGCTTGCCTTCGTTAAACTCAGCTAATTGATAAAAGCTTTTATCACTGGATCTTCGGACACGATTGTTCCCGTAGGACAAGGAAGGCTTCGACAGCGATGCATCGCACGCAGAAAATCGCCCTTTATTTTCAAGGAGTCGCCACCTAGCGTTCCAATCACTTAATTTGGCACTCCTATGTATGTGTCGCGTAACCAGATGAGACTTAACTGTTCGTATTTTCCTCATTTTTAAGCTTAAATATAGAAAACAAGTGAGTATCCCTGTAGAATGAAAGTCGACAAAAACAATATCCTAGGAGGGAACTCACTTGTCTATTTCTAATGATATAAGAAATCTCATTGATCTTCAAGATGAAAATATAACTTTTTTACCAGGTTGTGTAGAACGTGCTGAATATAAAGGACAACCATGTAAGTTTATTCACGGCGACCTCACTTATGATTCAACACATTGTGAAAAGTAACTAAATAATGATCGGCTAAAATTCTTCACCAACGTTACTTGACGTAGAACCCAAAAAAACTGGTATAGTCTAATAATAGACTATACCAGTTTTTAATTAATTATTGACCAATTCTTGCAAACGGAGCAGTGAACAAGTCAATATCTTGCCATTCTAACGGAGAGTTTGATTCACTTACACCTATCGTATCAGATGTTGCTGGATCATTAGGTAATGTATCCATTGCTGAGAATTCACCTTGGTGAATCATCACTCCTAATCCTTGATTTTCGATATCAGGATTGCCAATCGCAGATAACGGAATTTTCACTTCATAAAAAGTGTCACGTGTTGGATCATGACCAAGCTCTAGGAACTCCACTAGTTCACTTGGGTCATTTGCATTATCTGCATCAAACACACCCCACAATTCATTATATCCCTTACCCGCTGAAAATGCGGCTTCAATTCCAGCATCTTTTCCTGTTCTATAGTCTACTCCCTCATCATCAACAGGGAATACACCATCAACAGCTCTTGAAATATATCCTGAATGCCACAAATTTGATGCAAGATTTAACTGGTAATCTGGTAGATCTGGACCACCCCATAAGGTTTCTCCACCATTCTTACCCCACATATCAAGCGATGCACCTTGTCCAGGGATTGTATCAATCGCTATAGTTTGTGGCATATCCATGCTACTAATTGGTGTTCCAGCCGATGAACCTGCATTTGCGGGGTCAATGACATCTGTAACATCGACATACTGCCAAGCAAGATACAAGTACTCATCATCCCATGCTGCCCATAGATGAGAAAGATCCATTGGCGTTTCATGCATTGACCAGTTCTCACCAAGTGTACGTGGATCATCACCAGCCATACCAATTGCTATTAGCATATCATCTGTCCACTCACCATCATTCACTCCATCAATTGTGATTGGAGTACTTACTCTTTTTCCGAATGATGGGTTTGTAGAATAAGGCATATTCCCTCCCGGTTCTACAACAGCTGCTTCAGCAGTTTCAATGATTAATTCATCACTCAATGCCGATGAATTATTAGAAGTATCATAAGCCTGTACTTCATAGCTATACGATGTTTCCGCTCTTAAACCTGTATCTGTATAAGTCGTTGTACCAGTTACACCTACTTCCTTACCATCTCGATAAATTCTATAACCAGCCACTTCAACATTATCTGTTGAAGCTGTCCAACTTAACGAAACTGTACTTGCCGTAGCTGTTGCCGATAAATTAGTTGGTCTTGATGGTGGTGTTTGATCAGGTTCTTCGATATCTCCTGGATCTTCTTCTCCTTTCTTAATGTGCGGACGTTTCGTTGCGCCCGGTGCTTTTTCGCCTTTCTTAACGAGTTGCACTTCAAACCCTTCCACACGCTTTCCTAAGCCTTCTGTACCAGAAGCCTCACCGTTCTTCGTCCAATCTAACCAGCCGAAATCCTGAACATGCGTACGGTAATACACATCATAATGTTTAGCTAATTCGCCGGTCAATCTGATTTCGATTGCTTCCAGGCGCAGTGCTTGACCAGAGGTTCCGCTCATATCATCGTTGGCTTTCCAATCTTGCCAGCCAATGTTTTGCACGTGTGTCCGGTATT
>DUPD01000091.1 GCA_012838505.1 Bacilli bacterium
CTAACGATCAGCAGATCACTGATCGAAGTTTCACTTTATCGCAGTGCAACTGTCAGTAAGGTCCGAAAGTCGGAACCAACTGACAGTAGCGGCCCGATTGGTTCAACTAACGATCAGCAGATCACTGATCGAAGTTTCACTTTATCGCAGTGCAACTGTCAGTAAGGTCCGAAAGTCGGAGCCAACTGACAGTAGCGGCCCGATTGGTTTAACTAACGATCAGCAGATCACTGATCGAAGTTTCACTTTATGCGCCAAGTTCGTTAACTTTTTTAGTTAAGCGTGATTTTTGACGCGTACCATTATTTTTGTGAATTACACCTTTTTGAACGGCTTTATCAATTTTCTTAACTGCAACTTTTAAAGCAGCTTGTGCTTCTTCAACGTTGTTTTCACTTATTAAACTTTCAACACGTTTAATATTTGTACGCATATTAGATTTTACCGTTCGATTTGCCGCACGGCTTTTTTCGTTTACACGAATACGTTTAATAGCTGATTTCATATTAGCCATCATTATCACCTCCACATGTTTAAGTCCATTAGATCAATTAATACAGGACAAAGGATATTTTAACAGAGCTAGCTCAAGTTTTCAATAAAAAATTGTCTAATTTGATCTAAATGTATGAAAAATCTGTTCTAGGAAAACTTAAACAGAGAAAAAATGTATGAAAAGAGGGGCTCAAATGAAAGATGAACAGCGATTCCAAATTCGAACAGACTTAGCAATTGAAGCGAGGGAAATGTTTGTTGAAGAAGAAAAACAAACAGAAGATATTGAAGGGGTCATTCTTACTGAGAAAAAAATAAAAGGTTTTCCAGTGACTGATGTTCAAGTCGATGAAATTGGTCAAGAGAATATCAATAAACAAGCTGGTCGTTACCTCACACTTGAAACAGACGCTGTTAAAAATTCTGATAGTGATCAGCAACAGGTAACTGCTGAGGTGCTTAGTCACATTTTGGCTGATTTGTTGACTGATAATCAAATTAGTCCTGACGCTAAATGTTTAGTAGTTGGCTTAGGAAATGATTATGTAACTCCAGACGCCTTAGGACCACAAACGATCAAAAAAATTTTAGTCACGAAACATTTGGTATTCCTGTTATTTCAATTGGTGTACCAACTGTTGTTGATGCGGTCACGATTACGAGTGATACGATTGATTATGTGTTTAAGCATTTTGGGCGAGAATTTAAAGAAAAAGATCAACCCGCAAAAAGTCTTGTACCTGCCTCGCTAAATTTTGGTAAAAAAAACTAACTGCTGAAGATTTACCTGATCAAGCGAAAAGAACCGAATTGTTTGGAATGATTGGAAGCCTGGCAGAATCTGAAAAACGACAATTGATCAAAGAAGTTTTAAGCCCGCTTGGATACAATTTAATGGTTACACCGAAAGAAGTTGACAGTTATATTCATGATTTAGCCCATTTACTCGCATCCGGGATAAATGGTGCTTTACATGAAAGTGTTGAGAGTTACAAGGCCAACAGTTTTACTCGTTAATTGAGTTGATCCGTTCTATCCTACTCTTCTCTATCATATAGTCTATTAATCATGAGAGAGAGTAGGATTTTTTATGGCAAAAACACCTTTTAAGCAAAAACAAACAAACTTTGCGCTATTTTTAAAACTTGTTTTCAGCTGGACAATTTGCTGTTTTTTTATTTTTTCGATTATCGGAGCAATTGTCTCATTGCCAATCGGTAAGAAGAATACACCACTTTTTTTAGTGGCAGGGAGTGAAAATATAAGTACAAGCTTCTATTTAGCATTACTATCAACTGAATTTAAACCACTGAAATTTGAATACGATGAAGCAATGCTGGGCATATCAGTTTCGGAGCTTATTTTACAATTGACGACACAACTTAATCGAACAGACATCCGGACGTTGTTCGGTAATGAGTTACCAGGGTTCTATCCTTATCAAAATCGAATTATTATCGGACAGTCGAACACAAATTATACAAATTTACCAGTTGAATCGTCGCCACCACTTGAACTTATTCTTGAAGAGCGTAACGTAATTGATTCACCTGTTGACGATCAAGTCGAGCAAAAAATTGATCAAAAAATTGAGACGACAGTTTTTATCTACAATACACATAATCGAGAATCATTTTTGCCACATTTAGATAATGTTGAAGATCCTAATCAGGCCTTTCATTCGGATGTAAATGTTGGATTAGTAAGTGAACAGTTGAAGAAGTCACTTGCTACCAAAGGGATAGGAGCACTCGTTGATCAAACGGACTTTACCCAAGTCCTCCACAATCAAGGTTGGCAATATTCACAATCGTATACTGCCTCAAGACAAGTTGTTGAGGAGGTTATTAGTCAAAATCAACAACTCAGCTATCTTTTTGATATCCACCGTGATAGTCGAAGAAAAGAAGATACAACAGTGACAATTGATGGTGAAGAATATGCACAATTGTTTTTTGTAATCGGTGCTGATTTTGAAGGTAACCAGAAAAATATTGAATTAGCGAAAACAATTCATCAAAATTTAGAAAAATCGTACCCTGGGCTTAGTCGGGGAGTTGCAGAAATGGGCGGATCGGGAAGAAATGGGGTTTACAATCAAGACTTATCTGAGAATGCGATTTTAATTGAATTTGGTGGGGTTGATAATACGCTAGAAGAGTTATATCGGACTGCGGATGTTCTTGCTGAAGTTTTTGCTGATTATTATTGGGATGCCGAACAAGTTACCAAAAATTAAACTTTAAAAGAGGGGTTAAAAATGATTAAGTTTGTTGGAAAATTAATCGTGATCATCTTTTGTTTTGTATTTGTTGTGACACTTCTAAATCAGCAAGAATCGGTAGAAACAGTGAGATCAGAAATTTCTGATCCACAAATTGTTACGAGCTCACGTGATTACTATAATGATCTAATCGAAGTCGAGGAACAACTTCCGTTAATTAATAACCGAGCTAATCAAAAATCGATTACTTACTCCGCTGCACAATGGATTGAAAAGTCTGGATTAATGATTTACGAAGGTCTCTTAACAATCATCAACGACTTAGCAGAAGTTTTCTAAACGGTGTTAAATTTCAGCTAGTAAGTGGTTTGTTACGAAAATAATTGAATCAATGGGTATTCACTGCTATAATCAAGTTTGTAGATTGTCCGTTATATAGGAGTGAAGATAGTGACAAATGAACAAAGACAAGAAAATGTTCGTAACTTTTCAATCATTGCCCACATTGATCATGGAAAGTCAACATTAGCAGACAGAATTTTAGAAAAGACTCAAGCATTATCGCAACGAGAAATGAAAGAACAATTTTTGGATGCGATGGATTTAGAGCGAGAACGTGGAATTACGATTAAATTGAATGCAGTTCAATTAAAATATCGTCATCATGATGGGCAAGACTATATTTTCCATCTGATTGATACACCTGGTCATGTCGATTTTACTTATGAAGTGTCAAGAAGTTTAGCGGCTTGCGAAGGTGCAATTTTGGTTGTTGATGCAGCGCAAGGCATTGAAGCACAAACATTAGCAAACGTTTATTTAGCTTTGGATAATGATTTAGAAATTATTCCGGTTATTAATAAAATTGACTTGCCGAGTGCGGATCCTGAACGTGTTAAGCAAGAGATTACAGATGTGATTGGAATTGATGGTGATGAAGCTTTACTTGTTAGTGCGAAGTCTGGAATTGGAATTGAATCGATATTAGAAGCGGTTGTTGATCGAATTCCGGCTCCAGAAGGGGAGCCGGAAGCACCACTGAAAGCATTGATTTTTGATTCGCTGTATGATTCGTATCGCGGAGTTGTCGCTTACGTTCGAATTAAGGATGGTTCAGTTAAAGTCGGCGATAAAATAAAAATGATGGCGACGGGTAAAGAATTTGAAGTCAATGAAGTTGGCGTGTTTAATCCTAAATTAACACCAACAGATAAACTTCAAGTCGGTGATGTTGGTTACTTAACGGCATCAATTAAAAATGTTAGTGATTCACATGTTGGGGATACAATTACTTTAGCGAATAACCCTGCTACTGAACCATTACCAGGTTATCGAAAATTAAATCCGATGGTGTTTTGTGGTTTATACCCAATTGACCCGAGTAAATATAATGATTTACGTGAAGCTTTAGAACGACTTGAGCTAAATGATTCAGCTTTACAATATGAAGCAGAAACATCACAAGCTCTAGGATTTGGTTTTAGATGTGGTTTCCTTGGTCTACTACACATGGAAATAATTCAAGAACGAATTGAACGTGAATTCAATATTGATTTAATCACAACGGCACCAAGTGTTATTTATGAAGTTAAAAAAACAGATGGTGAGACTATTTCTGTTGATAACCCGTCGTTTATGCCAGAACCACAAGAAATAGAAGATGTGTATGAACCATTTGTTAAAGCAACCATTATGGTACCCAATGATTATGTCGGGGCGGTAATGGAGCTTTGTCAAAGAAAACGCGGTGACTTTATTGGGATGGATTACTTGGATGATATTCGAGTAAATGTTGTTTATAATATTCCGTTATCAGAAATCGTCTATGATTTTTTTGATGCACTCAAGTCAAACACAAAAGGTTATGCGTCATTAGACTATGAAATTGAAGGTTATCGCCCATCAAAGTTAGTGAAAATGGACATCCTGCTTAATGGTGAAAAAGTTGATGCACTGTCATTTATTGTTCACCGTGAGTTTTCATTTGAACGTGGAAAATATATTGTTGATAAATTAAGAGAACTCATCCCTAGACAACAATTTGAAGTTCCTGTCCAAGCTGCGATTGGTAATAAGATCATCGCGCGCTCGACAATTAAAGCCATGCGAAAAAATGTTTTATCAAAATGTTACGGTGGAGATATTTCACGTAAACGTAAATTGTTAGAGAAACAAAAAGAAGGTAAGAAGCGGATGAAGATGGTCGGTTCTGTTGAGATTCCTCAAGAAGCGTTCATGTCTGTTTTAAAAATGGAAGACGATTAACCATTGATATGACAGGATTTTCAATTAATCAACATGGCATTAGAATATTTTTGTCACGTAGTTGATCAAAACTGTTACAAAATTTAAGGAGCTGACAATTCGCAGCTCCTTTACTTATGAAATTGATACAAAGGGGGGGAAATGATTTGATCAAATCAGCATATATCCATATCCCATTTTGCGAAAAAATTTGTCACTACTGTGACTTTACAAAGTTTTTTTATCAAGAAAAAATGGCTGACGAATACTTGAAAGCACTAGCCAATGAAATTAAATTTTATTTAAATGGTGAAAAACATCCGATGCGAACAATCTTTGTCGGGGGTGGAACACCAACAGCTTTAAACTTGAGACAATTAGAATATTTATTACAATTGATTGATCAACATATGGATGTGACGAATGTGGAGGAATATACTTTCGAGGCAAATCCAGGTGATTTAAACGAAGATAAGATCAAATTGCTCCGTGACTATGGTGTGAATCGGATCTCAATGGGTGTCCAATCATTTGATAATCAGTTATTAGAGGATTTAGGTCGTCTTCACCGGGTAAATGATGTTGAAGAAAATATCAATCACCTTCTGAAACATGGTCTAACTAATATTAGTATTGACTTAATGTACGGCTTACCGAATCAAACGATTGAGATTTTTGATGATTCAATTGAGCGTGCACTAGCTTTTGATTTACCGCACTACTCAACCTATTCCTTACAAATTGAACCTAAAACAGTTTTTTATCAACGTCACCAAAAGGGGAAGCTTCATAAACCTCCTGAAGAAGTTGAAGCGAGTATGTTTGAGCTGTTAATTGATAAAATGAAGCGGAACGGGAAATATCAATATGAGGTTAGTAATTTTGCTGAGCCGGGTTTTGAAAGTAAACATAATTTAACCTATTGGGATAACCAATATTACTATGGTTTTGGAGCAGGAGCAAGTGGATATTTACCAGGCGAGCGTCACATTAATCTGCGTCCTTTTCCGGCATATGTGAAGGCAGCTAATGAGTCCGGGCGTCCCGTTTTGCATATTGATCAAATTGGTAAGAAAGAGCAAGTGGAGGAAGAGCTTTTCCTTGGTTTGCGTAAACGAACAGGTGTTAGCAAGGCAGATTTTAAAACTAAATATAAATTAGATCTTCATAATGTTTATCAGAAGCCAATTAAAGAGTTGATTGATCGTGGTTGGCTGGAGGAAGATGATCAGCGGATTCGGATGACTGAGCAGGGTCAGGTGTTTGGCAATGAAGTTTTCCAACGGTTTTTACTTGATGAATTTGAATTTGATGATTGATTAGTTGTTGTTTCATTTTTGAAGTGATATTCGTTGACAATATTGTGCTGATTTGATAATTTAATAATAGTATTAGCACTCGAAAGAGAAGAGTGCTAACAGAGGTGATCATCTATGGTATTATCTAGTAGGCAACTTTTGATATTACAGGTGATTATTGATGAGTTTATTCAATCGGCTCAACCAATAGGGTCACGGGCAATATCAAAAAAAGAAGGCATTTCATACAGTCCTGCGACGATCAGAAACGAAATGGCTGATTTAGAAGAGCTTGGTTATCTTGAAAAGACGCACTCTTCGTCTGGCCGAATCCCGTCGGAAAAAGGCTATCGTTTTTATGTCGATCATATGTTACTGCCTTTTCACTTATCTGAAAAGGATCAGAAACTTATTTCTGCTGTTTTTGATTATGAGTATGTTGATTTTGAACAAGTTGTACAAAAATCGGTTGAAGTTTTATCAGACTTAACAAACTACACATCAATTATCTTAGGACCAGAAGTTTTTGAAGCAAGGTTAAAGCAATTACAAATTATTCAGTTGTCGAAAACATCGGCGGTTGCGATTTTAGTAACGAATAAAGGGCATGTTGAGCATCGATCATTTACGATTCCCGCTGAAATTAGTGGCTCTGATTTAGAAAAACTCGTTAATATTTTAAATGAAAAGTTCTATAACATCCCGATTATCCAACTCCATAGCAGGATGCAAGTGGAAATCGGTAATATTTTAAACAGTTACATTACTAATGTGAACTTAGCATTGAAATATTTACACGGAGCACTTTTTAGTCAACAGCCAGACAATTATTATATGAGTGGAATGACGAATATGCTTCTACAACCAGAGTTTAATGATGTCGAAAAAGTACATTCAATCTACTCAATAATTGAAAAAGAAGATTTGATGATCGACTTGCTTCGAGCAACAGAGCAAGGCTTAAAGATTTCAATTGGCCAAGAAAATAAAATTGATGAAATGCAAGACTTGAGTTTGATTAAAGCAACGTACTCACTGTCAGGAGAACAATTAGGAACGATTGCTTTGTTAGGACCAAAAAGAATGGATTATTCTCGAGTGGTGTCGTTAATTAATTTACTGTCGAACCAAATGTCCAAAACATTTACGGATTGGTAGTAAATCAAATTAACGTAATAATATCTTCGCTAAACATAATGGTTGAAAAGGCGATGGTGTTGTTTTATTATATGATTGGTTAAGTGAGAGCTGAGTCAATTCTCTCACTTAAGTTTTGCATATTATACTAGATAATTAACCGATTTATCAAAACTAGCTAAAGTCAACTTGACGAATTTTGGGGGTGAGTATGGTGACAGATGTTAATAAAGAGCAACAAATTGACCAAGAAGAAAATATCGAACTGACTGATGATGTTGAAGAAGTTGAGCAAGAACTTGTTGATGATCAACCTGAAGAAGCTGATGCAGAACAAAAATATCAACAACTTGAAACAGCGAAAAATGAACTTTATGATAAATATTTACGCTTACAAGCAGAATACGATAATTATCGAAAACGCACACAGCGTGAAAAAGCTGCAGATTTAACTTATAAATCACAACAATTGGCAACTGAGCTACTACCAGTGCTTGATAATTTTGAACGAGCGCTCCAGACGACTGGGGAGGATGAGTCAGTTAAGAGTTTTATTGATGGTATGGAAATGATTTATCGTCATTTACTTTCTGTTTTAGAATCAGAAGGAATTGAGATCATACCTGCTGTTGGTGAGGAATTTGATCCAACGATCCATCAAGCAGTTGTACAAGTTGAAGATGATCAATATGAATCAAACATCGTTGTAGAGGAATTACAAAAAGGCTATCGATTAAAGGATCGAGTTCTACGACCTGCAATGGTAAAAGTTAATCAGTAGCTACATAGTAAATTGAAGGAGGAAGATTAAATGAGCAAAATCATTGGAATTGACTTAGGAACAACAAACTCATGTGTGGCAGTTATGGAGGGTGGGGAGCCAATTATTATCCCTAATCCGGAAGGAAACCGGACAACAGCATCTGTTGTTTCATTTAAAAATGGTGAACGACAAGTAGGAGAGGTTGCAAAGCGTCAAGCAATTACCAACCCAAATACGATTCAGTCGGTTAAACGCCACATGGGAACAGACTATAAAGTTGAAGTTGAAGGAAAAGAATATACACCACAAGAAATTTCAGCAATCATTTTACAATACATTAAAAGCTATGCTGAAGATTACTTAGGTGAAAAAGTTGAAAAAGCAGTCGTTACTGTGCCAGCATATTTCAACGACTCTGAACGTCAAGCAACTAAAGATGCCGGAAGAATTGCTGGACTAGAAGTTGAGCGAATCATTAATGAGCCGACAGCAGCTGCATTAGCATATGGTATTGATAAAGC
>DUPD01000111.1 GCA_012838505.1 Bacilli bacterium
ACAAAAAGTATAAGGGGTTGTATATGATGATAGAATTCCAACATGATCATTATGGCGAGGATTTAGCTGTCTTTCAGTTCCATCCAGAGTCATTAACCTATCCAGAACATGTACACCGAAGCTTTGAGTTGATTATATGTAAGCAAGGTCATAGTGTCTTAAATATTAACCAAACATCGTATTCGTTGACTAAAGGTGATGTTGCGTTAATTTTGCCATTTCAGACACATTTTATTGAAACGCCTATTCAATCTAGATTAGACATTTTAATATTTTCACCTGAGTATACAGAAGATTTTTATTCAAAGACTGAATACAAGGCATTTGATCACCCAATTATATCTTTATCAGATGAACAAATTGAACAACTACATGAGCCTCTATTTAACACTGATTCGTATTATTATCGAAAGTCAGCACTTTATTATATTTTGTATCAATTTGAACAAAAGACAAAGCTTGTCCATGTGAAAAATAATCAAGGGTTATTAGCACAACTACTAATTTATATTGAAAATAACTTCCATGATAATTTAAGGCTAGATCAATTAAGTGAGGCTTTAGGCTACAGTAGTGTCTACGTGTCTAAATTAATCTCGGAACATTTAAATAGTACGTTCCCTGGTCTATTAAACTATTCACGTGTCAACCACGCATGTTTTTTACTCAAGAACTCAAGCTACTCAATTACTGAGATCTCTGATAAATCGGGCTTCCAAAATGCACGAACGTTCAATCGGAACTTTAGAAAATTAATCGGTATGACGCCGAAGGAATATCGACAAAAACATCTCAATCAGTCAGAATAGGTTGATAGAAATGATTGCGCTTTCTTTTGTTTAATTTATAATCGTAGATTATATAATCAAGTTAGTCACCTAAAATAAAAGGGTATGTGAATTCCATGTTATATTGAGAGTACCACCAAACAATATAAGGAGTGAATTCACATGACCCAAGTAAATAATAACACAGAATCACGCAAAGGAACACACCTTACCTTCGCTGAAATGAATCAAATTGAAGCTTATAAGAAGCTGGGCTTATCAAACCGCGCGATCGGTCGCCTGCTTGGTCGAAATTATCAAACCATTAATAATAACGTTAAAAAAGGGACTGTGACTCAAGTTAGTAAGCAGACACAGAATGGCAAATCCTATTTTTATGAAAGAGACGTTTATTTCGCAGATGTCAATTATGACGTCTATGAAAAGAACCGTTCTCACTGTGGACGTCGGCCCAAATGGGCTGATGGGCATGAGTTTGTTGATTGGGCTGATCAAAAAATGCTAAAAGATAGGTGGTCGCCAGATATTGTAGTCAATTTCGCCAAAGAAAATGAACTATTTCATGAATCGATTATTCCAAGTACGACCACCCTTTATCACTGGATTGAGAGTGGCATCATGAAGACAAAGAACATTGATTTACTAGAAAAGGTTGATCGTAAACCACGTTCAACACGTGGTAAAGCACGTCGTAATAAAAAAGTCCACGGGACCTCGATCGAAGATCGTCCTGAATCGGTTAATCAGCGAAAAACATTCGGGCATTGGGAAATTGACACGGTCATTGGCAAGAAGAATGCCGATGAACCTGCTCTGCTTACACTTGTTGAACGCAAGACGAGATTTGAATTAATCTTCAAAATAGACGGCAAGCAAGCTGAATCGGTTGATCATACTTTAGAAACATTTCTCAGTCAGTTAAATGGTATTGAAGGTGATATCTTCAAAACGATTACGTCGGACAATGGCAGTGAATTTAGCAATTTATCTGAAATATCTGAAGCGATTGACGTCTATTTTTGTCATCCCTACGCTTCCTTTGAACGTGGTACCAGTGAAAATCAACATAAAATCATTCGTCGTTTCTTACCAAAGCATCAGTCATTAAAAGATGTGACAGAGGCTCAGGTGAAAAGGATCCAACAATGGATGAACGACTATCCAAGAAGGAACCTAGACTATAAAACGCCACATCAAGCATTTGTCTTAGAGTTGCAAAAACTACAGTTAAATCTTGCAGCTTAAACAGCTGTAGTACTTGGTATAGCAACGAAGTTGCATGTTGTATCTGTTTGGACTTAAGTCCAAACAGATACAACCAACATAAGATAGAAATGACTTACGTCATTTCATACAATATAACTTTGTGAGATCACAAAAATAAATTTGTCTAAGTGACTAACTTAAACTTGAAATCTAAAGAATAATATTATTCCGAAAATCGAATGGAACGTGGTAAACTGTTGATAGATGAAAGCCCAGTGGTAATATGTCAAGCACTTAAAACATGAAAATTGGAAATAGCTTGTGCCTATTAGATCCAAACACCCTATTTTGAGCATATTCAAATAAACCTCACAAATTTAATCGAAAAAATTGATTAAATTGGAAGTTATGTGTGGCTTTTAGAAGGAAAAGAATACGTGAATTATTCTCTCCTTTCCAGTGGTGTGTACAGCTGATTCGTGCGTAGTAGCGAATGCACGAGGCGTACGAGTTTTCTAGCGGTTAAGACGAGAGCACGTTTATGTTGATGCTTAGTGACTTCATTGTATTTCTTTTGATAAAAAACTTTGTATTCAGTGTCAAATTTGCGTACAGCATCTGTCGCTTGAACGAGATAATACCGTAAGTATTTATTGCCTGTTCGCATCCGACTTGTGTTTTCGGCTTCAAATTCACCCGATTGATATTGCGACCAAACAAGACCCGCGAATTTCGCTAATGCGTGATGATCCTTAAAACGTTTGATATCGCCTATTTCAGCGAGTAGACCCGCTGCATAAACTGGACCAATACCCTTTACAGACGTTAACGTTTGAGTGATGCCCTTCATCATTCGGTCAATTTCTTTATCAAGAAGTTTCACTTGGCTTTCCATATGCCGAATCGTGCTTAAAATCACCGACAGCGACAAATTGATTGGATCAGCCATCACTTTATCCAAACGATAAGAATTACGGGCGAGCTTTTGAAGATATTTCGCAATCTCTTCAGGATTCGCAAAACGATTTTTGCCCTTATCCTGTAAAAATTCAATCAGTTCTTCGATTGGCATTTCAGCGATGGTGTCAGGATCTAATTCTTCTATTACGGCAACGCTTGTTGTCCCAAATGTATTAGAAAAGGGGTTATCTTGACGCAAGCCACTGAACTTTAAGAATACTTGATTCATCATATACGTTTTATTCCGTGCAATTTCATGCATTAAGTGAAAACGTGTACGAGTCAAACGTCGCAAGGCATCATATTGTAGAGACTCTTGCATTTCATATGGCAGGCGTCCAAAGCGCAAATGGTCCGCAATGACCCAGGCATCAATTCGATCGTTTTTAGGTAACGTATCGTAGCCCTTTTTAAACCGAGCCATTTTACGCGCATTCAACATATAAACAGCACTTTGGAAAGTTGGCTCATAACCTTTTAATTCTGATTTTAGATAATGCGCAATATGCCAGCTATATTGATCTGTCGCTTCAAGCCCAATTTTAATGTGTTCACACTGATTTTTTTCCGCTGTCTTTAAAAGCTTTTGAATTAAGGTATTCGCACCTTCTGTATCATTTGAAACAGAAAAATCAGCAAGTGTGTGTCCCTCTCCATGCATGAAATGGACATGATGGGAGCGTAAACTCACGTCGATACCGACTAGTATTTGTGACAT
>DUPD01000092.1 GCA_012838505.1 Bacilli bacterium
CATTGGGAATTCAGTTTTTGGCATTAATAACGTTTCTTTGTAATCCATCAAGAAAAACCTCCTTAGTATTTAAATTCTTTCAATATTTTTCAAGCAGTACGACAATCAACAATAATTGTAAGACTTCACAAGTGAAAAACTTCTGCACTTTAAAAAATACAAGCTATTCGTCAGAAATCTACCTCTGAATCGGTATGATTTACAACGAATAAGAGCTATTCGTCAGAAATCCACTTCTGAATCGATGTGATTTACAACGAATAAGAGCTATTCGTCAGAAATCAACTTCTGAATCGATGCGATTTACAACGAATAACAGCTATTCGTCAGAAATCAACTTCTGAATCGGTGAGATCTCTAACGAATACAAGCTAATCGTCGGGTAACTCACTTAAAATCGCCTTGGTATCCAAAGCTTAATGACAAGTCGTTAGGTATTACTCATAAAGATCCTTAGATAACTGACAAGCACAAAGCTATCCACAACTAACTTATTTTATAATTTCCTAAACAACAAAAAAGTCCTCTAATCCCAAAAGGGACGAGAGAACTCGCGTTACCACCCTAGTTAGTTGTACTTTTTTAAAAATACAACTCACTCAAAATCATCATAACGGGATGTTACCGTCCTAATTTACTGACAGGTGTGTTCAATTAGGAAGCTTGAAAATGATCTTCAACTAATTCCTTTTACTAGGCTCCCACCAATCCCTAGCTCGCTATAAAAAGATTAAATAGCCTACTCTTTCTCGCATTGCTTTTTAATTATTCATTCATTTATTACAATTCTAAGCTCTGTTAATGAATTATATGTAATCATAACAGATTCGTCAAGTTTTTTTACTTGACCTTAATCTTCATCTTCCATGTTGTTATCATCATTATCATCGTTTTGTAACAATTGATCCCAATCATTATTCTCAACTAATTCAAGTTGTGCTTCGACTAACATCTTTAATCGTGTTCGGAATACCTTGCCTTGCTTCTTCAATTCTTCAACTTCAATCTCAATTCGACGTGCTTTTTCTAATGCCTCATTAATAATTCGATCAGCATTTTTCTCAGCTTCTCGTACGATTAATTGAGACTCCTTCGTCGCATTACCCTTCAGCTCTTCAGCTGTTTGTTGAGCAATTAAAATTGATTTATTTAATGTTTCTTCAATATTAGAAAAGTGTTTTAATTTTTCATCTAAATCTTCTACTTGTCGTTCAAGCTCTTTCTTTTCACGAATCACAATTTCAAAGTCTTTAATGATTTGGTCCAAAAAATCATTTACTTCATCTTGATCATAGCCTCTTAGCCCTCTAGTAAACTCTTTATTATGAATATCTAATGGTGTCAATGGCACAATGGCCACCTCCTCAATCGTTATAATTCTATAAGCTTTATTCGACATAACGAGTCAATATTCCTGCAAACAAAACAATATTTTTAATTTTTTAAGCGTGAAAACTCAACTCGCCATTTTTGCTTCTTAGTTTGAGTCATGATTTGATTTAAACGACTTCTTCCCTTACCGCGGCATGAAATTATATCACCTGCTTCAACAATAAAAGCAGAATCCTCAACCGTTTTAAAATTAACTTTAACAAAACTTTTCTTAATCAAATCCGATGCTTGTGTTCTCGATAAACGGTAAAAATGTTTAAGCACAACATCTAAACGTAGTGAACTAACAGTCGCCTCGTGATTAATCCATTCATCTTTGGTTGCAATCGCTTCAGCTAAAGGCACTGGTTGAAATTGAACAGTTGCATTTTTTATCGAATTAAATTGTGCAATGATGAAATCACTAATATCAGAGCTAACAATTAATTGGATCATCCCAGTTTCTAAGTCGATTGAAACATCACCGAGTTTTTTTCTTAATAAGCCTAATGATAAGAATGCACCTAAGACATCTCGATGTTCAATCGTGACAAACTTTACCGGAAAATTTGCTGTTAATATTGTAATCGGAAAACTTTCTTGTTCGATTGTTTCATAGAATGGAGCTAATATTGCCTGTTTTCGTTCTGCATTTTCAACACCACCAAAAAAGGCGAGTTGATACTGTTCATCTTGTCCAATAATATTTTGATAAATATGTTGTTCTCTAGGATCTAAAAAATCACTGTACTTCGTAATATATTGTTGATCTACTTGGTCTTTCCAATTTAAAATTTGATCGATAAAAGGTGCTTCATCCTTACGAAAATGTTGATAAATACTCATCAGCTTAGCTTACCTAAAGAAACCGAATAAGACATGAACACCTTGGGCTGCAAGTTGCAATGTAATCAGTGCAACGACACCTGAAATATCAATCATACCGAGTGGAGGAATGATTTTTCTAAACGGTTCCAAGTAAGGCTCAACAATACTAGCCAAAAACTGTCCGATTGATGACTCACGCGATCCAGGAAACCAAGACATTAAAATGTAGATAACAATAGCCATTTGATACAAAGAAACTAGTCTTAAAACGAGTATTTCTAAATAATCCATTTACTTACCACCTCTAATTCCATTCATCATCCCCAACCATTTGAGTAATATTACCTGTTACTTCAACGTTATCAGGTGTACATAAAAATGTGTGAGGACCTAATTTTTGCATATCACCAGAAACGGCATAAACTGTACCGCTAAGAAAATCGACTATTCGTTTAGCCTGCTCATAATCAACGCGTTGCAAATTAATCACAACTGAACGGCGATTGACGATATGATCAGCGATATCCTGCGTTTCGTCATAAGATCTTGGCTCTGAAAGAACAACTTTAATTTGGGTTTGAACTGATTTCAAGCTGACAACATTTTTCTTGTCAATTTTGTCGTTTTTATCATGTTTTTCACTTCGCGTTAACGGCTCTTCTGTTTGATAAGGTTGATATTCTTCATAATATTCTTCGTCTTCAACTGAAAACAATGTTCGAAATTTGTTTTTAATACTCATGTCTATCACCTTTACCCTTCTTCATTAACGATACGAGATCCGATTCTTAAGTGTGTTGCACCTTCTTCAATAGCGATTTGATAATCATTACTCATTCCCATTGAAAGTCCTTGGCATGGTGCGTGTGTCCACTGTTTTGCAGCAACCTGGTCACGAAGTTCTCGTAGTTTTTGAAAGACTTGTCTAATGGCTGTTTGGTCACTCGTATGTGGCGCCATCGTCATTAATCCAACAACCTCAACTTTTTCATAATTCTGTAAAGATTCAATAAATTCAAGTACTTCGGAGGGATCTATCCCATTTTTTGATGCTTCACCACTCACATTGACTTGGACAAAACAAGCTACTTTCTGATCAGCACGTTTATTAATCTCTTTCGCAATCGACAATCGATCTAAAGCGTGAAAATAATCAATTTGATTAATTACATTCTTTACTTTTCTCGATTGCAGATTACCAATAAAATGCCAATTAACATCACGATCAGCTTGAATGACTAACTTTTCATTCAATCCTTCCAGTCGATTCTCAGCAAGATCTGTCAAGCCTGCTTCAATAACTTCTTTTGTTCGTTCTATTGTAACATATTTTGTCACGACTATCAGTGTTATTTCATCTTTTGATCGACCAATTCGATCACAAATCTGATTAATTTCCTGTTTAAGTTCAGTTATATTTGTTTCGATTGACACGCTGCTCCCCCTTATGTATTGAAAATTATCGACAGCCAATGAAGCCAAGCATCCTTCCTGTTTGACCTTGATCACGGCGATGCGAATAAAAAATTGACTGTTCGTATGTACATTGTGTCGAAATAAGTATTTTTTCTGGATCAATTGCTTGATCGATTAAGATCAGTTGATTTAATTTTTTAAGGTCCAATAAATATTGATCATTTGTTTGCTCAAGCTTGGTACAAACTTGAGCTTGATAACTGCCTGGAATTTGATCAATCACAATTTGATTGACTTGATAGCGATCAAATCCAATCGACGGTCCAATAGCAACATGAAGGTTTTTCACAGATACACCTTCACCAACTAATTGATTGACCATTTCTCGCGCAATTCCAGTAACAGTTCCCTTCCAGCCTGCATGAGCAATACCAAACCATCCTGAAACCGGGTCGTAAAAGTATAGTGGCACACAATCAGCAAAAAATGCAGCTAAAAGAGTGTCGCGATTCTTGGTAATCAGCCCATCAACACCTGTAATTGCTGATTGTTTTGTTCTTGCTCCAGCACCGACGAATGGACTTTCAGCTTCGATTTTCTTAATTTTATTGCCGTGAATTTGTTCACCTAAAACCCACGATTCAAGTGGAAACTGGATTAGTTCAGCTAAGAGGGTTCTGTTTTCGATCACAGCTTTTTGATCATCATTAACATGTAGGCCCATATTTAACGTATCATAAGGCGGATTGCTTGTCCCGCCGTAACGCGTAGTTATTCCTGCCATCAAGTTAGGAAAATTTTCTTTCCAAGGTTTAATCACTTGATAACTCTGGTGCTTATTATGAAAAACTTCCATGATGTTCTCCTTAGTAATTGATTTTAATTATTACTTAGTTAATAACTACTTAAATTTCTAATCATTATTTTATCATAGTTCGACTTGAAATTCTCTATTTTAACGATTTCACTCAACTAAGATTACATCATTACCTAATGTTATAATCCGTTCCCATGGAATAATCGTCTCATCACGCTTATTAAATAAATTCCCTAGACCTGATCGAGTGCCAACAATTATATCAGTAATTAAACCTGAATCAACATCAATCTCTAAGTCAACAATATAACCAATTCTTGCTCCGGTTTCAACGGAGACGATTTCTTTTGTTTGTAAATTCATTAATGTTTCCATCCGCTCACCACCCTATTTAACTATATGAACAGATTGCGAACTCGATTACTTTTTCCATAACAAAACCGACTGCTTAACGCAATCGGTTGATTCTAACATTTATTTTTACTGACTTTTGAACATATCTTGGTTCATTTCTTCAATCGCTGCTTTTTCAAGTCTTGAAACTTGAGCTTGAGAAATCCCGATTTCATTCGCGACTTCCATTTGAGTCTGTCCTTGGAAAAAGCGCTTTGTTAAAATTAACTTTTCTCTTGGGTTTAGATTTTTAATCCCTTCATACAATGACAAATGATCAACCCAATCTTCTTCATCTTCAGCATCATCACTTATTTGATCCATCACATAAATTGGATCTCCACCATCATTATAAATTGGTTCAAATAGTGAGACCGGATCTTGAATGGCATCAAGTGCAAATACGACATCTGATTGTTCAACACCAAGTTCTTTAGCTATTTCTTCTGCAGTTGGCTCTCTTAATGTTTTACTAATGATTCTTTCTCTAGCTTGTAGTGCTTTATATGCTGTATCTCTTAGTGAACGAGAAACCCGAATTGGGTTGTTGTCTCTTAAATAGCGGCGTATTTCACCAATAATCATCGGAACAGCATAGGTAGAAAATCTGACGTTTTGACCGAGATCAAAGTTGTCAATCGATTTCATTAAACCGATACAGCCAACTTGAAAAAGATCATCTCCATATTCTCCACGATTTTGAAACCTTTGAATAATGCTTAATACTAATCTTAAATTACCATTGACTAGCGTCTCTCTTGCTGATCGATCACCTGCTTGTAGCTCTCTAAATAATTTCCGCATCTCTTCATTTTTGAGGACCGGTAGTTTTGAAGTATCCACACCGCATATTTCTACTTTATGTCTAACCATCTGTGACCCTCCCATGTTGTCCAACTGTACATGGATCAGTATCACCAATGGCTAATGCTTTTATGCAGGTAATTATTTCCGAACAATCAACAAAGCTTGCAGTAATTAAACGGGTTCAACTTAAATCATTTTTTCAAATTCCTTTTGTAGTCGTCTAATAATTTTATTTTCTAAACGTGAAATATAAGATTGAGAAATGCCCAATAAGTCAGCGACATCTTTCTGGGTTAATTTCTCTTGCCCGACTAGGCCAAACCTTAACTCCATAATTTGCTTCTCTCTCCCTGACAACTGATCTAGTGCTTTATGCAATAATTTTTTATCGACTGATGCTTCAATATCACGCTCGATTAAATCTTCATCTGTCCCTAAAATATCTGACAGTAACAGTTCATTACCGTCCCAGTCAATGTTTAGTGGTTCATCAAAAGAAACTTCAGATTTTAATTTATTTGTTTTTCTCAAGTACATTAAAATTTCATTTTCAATGCAACGTGAAGCATATGTTGCTAGTTTGATCTTTTTCTCAATATTAAATGTATTAATTGCTTTAATTAATCCGATTGTGCCAATACTAATTAAATCTTCAATATTGATTCGTGTATTCTCAAATTTTCTGGCAATATAAACGACTAGTCTCAAGTTCCGTTCAATTAACATGGCTTTAGCTGCTTTATCGCCATTCGGTAATTTTATTAATAATTGATATTCTTCTTCTCTAGTCAATGGAGGTGGCAAAGCACTACTTCCACCTATGTAATACACTTCTTTAGGTTTCAAACCTAATTTAATTCTTAGTCTGTAATAAAATAGTCTTAATTCAAGCCATAATTTTTTCACTAAATGACACTCCTTTTGTCAAATAATTATGCTGATTGACGATATTTAAAAAGCTGAGGATTTAACAAGCAGTGATATTCTCGCTCAGAAGCTAAATCTGTAAATCGCAAACCAATTAAAATATGTTTTGTTTTAATGATTTGATCTTGATACACTAAGGTAAATAAATCGGGTTTGAGCGCGATCAAGACACCTATTGGATTGGATACATCTTGATACGGAATTAAACTGACTGTTTGAACAAGTAACGGATCCAATTGGCTAATATCTAATGATTGGCTAACCTGTTCAAGTTGCATGAATTGATCAGCTGAGACGATTTGTTTGATAACCGATCGGTCAATAATGACAACTGGCTTATTTGTAATCGGATCACTGAGGTGATTGGCACTATCTAAATAACCTGTTGTCGTAATTGTTTGCTTAAAAACCTGGATTTCACAAGTGAACAGTTGATCTGTTTGAAAGTTTACTAAAGCTTGCTTGTCCAGCGTTTGCTTAGTGAAGTACCAACAGATCGGGAATCCAATCACGACAAAACCCCAACTGATCGGGGTGCCATATCCTGTTGTAACAGTCATAAAGCTGCCACTATCCACTTGAATCGATTGCTGAAAAATAAAATGAACACCTAACAAAATCCCCCCGATCGCAAATGAAACAAAATAAAAATACAACCAGGTTTTTAAGAGGTCAATCCATGATTTGTGTTTAAATGTAATCACAATAATCAGGATTGAAAAAATAATTTTTCCCAATGGATAGAGTAATAAACTACTAGGATAGAGAACTGTTACAAATACAATCATTGATGCGAATAAGGAGCCGCTAAAAATTCTCCAACCACTATTTTTCTTTTTATTTAAGTAGCCGGTCAGTCTTAAAATCATAAAATCAATCATTAGGTTAAGAAGCCACACTGCATCTAAATAGAGCGTCACTGTTTGTTTCCTTTCTTTAGTCCTTTAAATTTATTATAAAAATGATTGCTCGAAAAGTCTGTCAGAGCTTGACCATAAATTTTAGCTTCTTTTAGATTAAGATTGTTGATTTTGTCAGTAGTTTTATTTTTAACCATAAGAAAAAGGCCGTGAAGTTAATCACAGCCTTTTTAATCGTCAATTTTATCGTCTTCTATTACGATTTCTTAAAAATGTTGGAATATCTAAAGTATCTTCTTCATCTCTGAAGTTTGGTTGTTGTACTTCTACATCATGACTTCTTTGTCCAACTTGTTCTTTTTGATGCAATGGTTTGTTGTTATTTGGTCGTTGTCTATGTTGAGCAGCTTCTTTTGCTTCATCAAAGCCAGTTGCAATTACTGTGACAACAATTTCTTCTTTCAGATTTTCGTTAATGACAGAACCGAAGATGACGTTCACTTCTTGGTCTGCAGCAGATGTAACGATTTCTGCAGCTTCTTGAACTTCATATAAACTTAAGTTTCCACCACCAGTAATATTCATTAAGACACCACGTGCACCATCAATCGAAGTTTCTAATAATGGTGATGAGATTGCTTTCTTAGCAGCTTCTGTTGCACGATTTTCTCCTGTAGCAACACCAATACCCATTAATGCAGAGCCTTTATCAGACATAATTGTTTTTACGTCAGCAAAGTCAACGTTAATTAATCCCGGTGTGGCGATTAGATCTGAAATACCTTGCACCCCTTGACGTAAAACGTTGTCTGCTTCACGAAATGCTTCTAACATCGGGGTATTTTTATCAATAATTTCTAGTAATCTATCGTTTGGAATGACGATTAATGTATCAACGTTTTCTTTCAAACCATCAATCCCAGCAATTGCTTGAGTTGAACGTTTTCGACCTTCAAACATAAATGGTCTTGTCACAACACCAACTGTTAAAGCACCGAGTTCTTTTGCAACCTGAGAAATAATTGGGGCAGCACCTGTTCCTGTACCTCCACCCATTCCAGCAGTTACAAAAACCATATCTGCTCCAGCTAGAGCTTCTTCAATTTGTTCTTTACTTTCTTCAGCTGCTTTCCGACCAACTTCTGGATTCGCACCTGCTCCTAATCCACGAGTTAGTTTATTGCCTAATTGAATTTTCACTTCAGCTTTTGACAAGTTTAAAGCTTGAGCATCTGTATTAACAGCGATAAATTCAACACCTTGAACGCCGTGCTCAATCATTCGATTAACAGCGTTGTTTCCTCCACCGCCGACTCCTATAACTTTTATTGTTGCTAATTGATCTAATTCTGTGTCAAATTCTAACATGTTCGTTCCTCCTATTAAAACAATCTCCACTCGCTACGATGCTGTTTTTATTTGTGTTTTAGTTACAGTTCATTTAATCAAAAAAGTATTTAAATAAGTTTGAAAAACCTGATTTTTTCTTTTGATTTGATGATGAGGTTTCTGTTTTCGGTTTTGGTCGTGTTGTCTTTTTCTTCGGTTTAACATCGAGATTATCTATTTTAGACACAGATTGTGCTAAATATTTTCCTTGGATTTTGGCATTTGCATAGGCAAACTTAAGGATACCGACTCCAGAAGTGTATTGTGGTTCACGGACACCAATATAGTCAGGTATAGCCATCCGGACGCTACCATGATAGAGATCTTGAGCTAATTCTAACGTACCTGGCATGCTCATGCAACCACCTGTTAAAACAAAACCACCAGGTAGTTCCGCGTAATCCATCTTTTTAAGTTCTCGAGCAACATATGTATAAATTTCTTCCATACGCGCTTCAATAATATCAGCAAGATCAAGTTGATTATAAGTTTGTTGTTGGTCACTGCCAATTGTTGTGACTTTAAAACTATCCTCTTCTCGTGCATCAGGATAGAAGGCATGTCCATGTTTCAATTTGATTTTTTCAGCATCTTCAGAGCTGACTTTTAAACCAATTGAAATATCTTTCGTAATATTGTCGCCACCTAAAGGAATGACACGAGTTGCGACAAGTTGGCTATTTTCATAAACCGAAATTGTCGTACAACCCCCACCGACATCAATTAAAGCAACACCTAACTCTTTTTCATCATTTGATAGAGCAATTGAACCTGTCGCTAATGGTTGTAGGCAAATGTCAGTAACTTCTAATCCTGCTCGCTCAACACATTTAAGAATATTATGTAACATTGTTCTAGAACTTGTAATAATTGTCCCTTCCATTTCAAGGCGAACACCAATCATCCCACGGGGATCAGTAATTTCACTTAATCCATCAACAATAAATTGCTTTGGAATGACATCAATGATCTCTCGCTCTGGAGGAATTGAAATCACTTGAGCAGCATCGATCACACGCGATACATCCTCATCTCCAATTTCCCTATTTTCACTTGATACAGCCACAATACCTTGACAAGGTAGAAGTTGCGCTTGGTTGCCATTTATTCCAACAATCACTCGATGGATTTTCATATCAACCATTCTTTCTGCCTGCTCAACAGCCAATCTAATCGATTGAACAGTTTGATCAATATCAACGATTGCGCCTTTTTTTATCCCTTTTGAATCGGCTTGGCCAACTCCAATAATATTCAAGGAATCTGATAAAACTTCTCCTACGATTACTTTAATTTTTGATGTACCTATATCTAGGCTGACTAAAATTTCATTATTACTCATAAATAAGGCACCTCCCAGTCTACACTATCAATATTTTTCAGAAAAATAATTAATGATTATTTATGTTTTTAAGCTCTTTTAACTAGTATACCATTTAAATGCTAGTCGATTAAGACTATCTTATAAAATATATTATATGTCATAGTTCTACATAGATCGACTAAATTCCTTTATTTTCAGGAAAATAATTATTTCTTATTAGGAAGTCTAAAGATATAACGTCTTATAATTGAGATATTTTTAAATAGACGTAGTCCGAAGGCGAAAATAGCAGCCAAATATAAATCTACCCCTAGTTGTTGTCCAATAAACGTCAAAACAACTGCTAAACTAATATTAAAAAAGAAACCAGAAATAAAAATCTGTTGATTAAACTTCTTTTCCAAATGGGCGCGTATTCCTCCAAATAGTGTATCCATTGCTGCTAATATCGCTATAGATAAATAATTAGAATAAAGTTCAGGTATTGAAAAATCTGTTAACAGTCCTAAACCTACACCTATTAGTAAAAATAAAAATGGAACCCACATTAGTCTACACCTGCTTCATCTTCTTCAATCACTTCTATATGTTGTAATTGGAATGTACCGTCAAAGGCTGGAATTTCTATATTCGATTTTTTCTCTAATTTAAACTGGATATAATGCATCGCAAATTCATCACGCGATTGACTCACTTCGATATAACTAAGTAGTCGATCAGGGTCATCAGAAGCAACCTTAACAGAAAGGGGAAGATCAGCTAATGGACGCTGATTGATGTGAATACGATCACCAACATAACGAATAGCCGTCATATTTGTTTGTCGCTCATTCTCGATGGCAATATGTTTAGCGCCATATGCATTCAATTCATTGATTAATCGATTCAATAATTCTGGAGTAAGCTCTGGCTCAACTGCCTCATCTTCATCATCAAATTTCATTGGAATAAGGTTGATAACAACGCCTGGATCAGTGATTTCTACTAAACCAGCTTTTTCCCTTAATCGTTCCATTGATTCATTTAATACCTCTACTTGTACGTGCTCAGATGCAGATTGATATTGACTCTGAATTGCTTTTAATTCATTCAATTCATTTTGTAGAACTTGTTGTGTATTTTGTTCGTTTTGTAATTGCATTCTAATTTCCCACATATCCCTTGTCTCTCTTATCGGTTGCTCAGGTGTCGATTTAAAATAAACAGCTAGCATTGCACCGATCAGTAAAGTTGCAATCGAAAAAACGATTTTTTGACTTCGATGCATTTTCATCACCTATTAACTCATTTTTGCATTCATTTTTATTTGATTTTTCTTACCTATTTCCACTTCAATTTGTTCATTTACAAGCAGATCAATAATCCCGTTTGATAATTCTAAACTTTCTTTTAGCGTTTCAGAATCACCAATCGCTTCAATAACAAATGGAGCTGGGTATTGGTTGCCGTCAACAGAAATAACTGGGCCAATACAAACAATATGACTATCTGAAAAAATTCGTTGACCATTAATTGCCAGAGCCTCTGCCCCTGCAACAATTAACTCATTAATGACCATTTGGATATGGCGATCATGAACAATATAATCATCAATCTTTGCTTTTGACGGAACAAACTCATGATCTCTTAATGACACAAAAACGCCAGTCCCTTGAATCGGTAACTCTCCAGTAAGTGCCTGTAGAGCTAATTTTTCTGTCACTGTTTCACTCATATAATCAAGCTGTTCAGCCATTTCATTTTCAAGTTGCAATAGATTTAATCGTACTTGATCAATTTCCTGTTGCAATTTATGGTTATTCTCTTCAAATTGAATCAATTGTTGGCGATAATAAAAGGTCTTCTCCCAATCTTCTGCATTGATTTGATCGTCAAATAGGAGGGTCTTTGTATGTTGGTAGCTGAAAGCGATTAAAAAGCCAAAGGTAAGTAGAACGAGGGATAAGATGGCATGTTTACCCTTCACTTTCATCTTCATTCACATCCTCTTGTCTTTCTTCTTCAGATTCTTGCTCGTCTTGATCGTCTTTTTCATTATTATAGAAAATCGCTCCACCAGAGCCCATCTCAATTGTCCCATTTGTTACTTCTAACTGACTGACAATCGATGGATAGCTTGGCATTTGACTACTGAATTGGCGAATGCTCACAATCACATTGAAACCATCAGTCATATACAATTCAAGCAAAAATGGATTTGATTCAGTTGGTGTCCAGTAAACCTCTGAAATGTGTTCAGTTATTGATTCAGATAAGTTTGCTAGTTGCTCAACAAAGAGCGTTAAGTACTCATCGTCAGTAAATTGATACAGTAATGGTGCATCACCTTGATAATCGGTGATTTTGAGCGAGTCAAGTATTGTTCCATTTTCTAATATGGGTTGGAAAAATTCACCCTCATTTATATAAGCGATGTTTCTATATTCTTCGATCGCTATTTCAATATTGTTAGGAAACACACGCTCAACTGTAGCTGATTTAATTTCACTCACAGCTTCTAATTTCTCTTCAATCTTTGCTGTTTTAAAACTCCAAACATTTACCGTTTCTGAAAGTTCAGATTCAGTGATAATCGCTGCTTCACTCAGATACTGATTGCCACTAACGTGTATTTGATTGACATAACTCAGTGGTGATTGTAAATAAACAACAATTGAAATCAAACTAAAAAATAGACATATATAAAAGATTAATCGTCGGTTCGATTTTTTCCGACGTGCTTCTCTTAATTTGGGAATCCGATCTTCTATCGAGACTACTTTTTCTCCATCCATCTCGCTCTCTTCCTTTTAATAAAATAATTGAAACGATGATTCATTAAACCTTTTAAAGATACGATTTAACTTATATCTATATTAGATAAAGTATAGCATAATTCCATCTAAAAAACCGTCGATAAACTAAAAAACATCATATATACCCATTCGAACAAATGAATCATTTTATTGTTACTAAGAACAAAGTCGCTATCGCGACTAAATCACGTCCCAAGTAAACAATATTTACTTGGGATTTTATCTCGCTTCAATCATCGTGCCATTACAGTGAGGACAATGTAATTCAACTGCCTCATCTTTA
>DUPD01000093.1 GCA_012838505.1 Bacilli bacterium
ACGATCAAAATGGTATACGTCCCGCGATTTGTGTTGATGGTGACATGAAAATCGAATTAAAGAGCGGTATTGTTGCCGACCAAATGGTATATGTTTTCTCGTTTAAGAATTAATATAGGAAATAAAAAAATGCTCTTTGATATTTTATATGAATGCTACATTTATCATTGGAGGTAGAAAATATATGTCAAAATTTCATATTAATAAACATGGAGTTCCAGCACCATGCAAAGCTCAAAAAGGCAACTAACGGCAGTGGTTATTATGATCATAACGGAAGTCCACCTTGTTCTGCTTGTGAGGGGACAGGTAAAGAACGATATATCGCAACAGGTAAAGGTAACCCTGATTGGAATTACTCGGGTCCACACGGAGCGGGACGAGTCTTATCTCGAACAAAAGCAAAAGAACAGGTTGATTTCGCCGATTTCCAAGATACGATGCAAGACGTTTGGACAACGTCTGTCTCACCGTCGACACTGGACGAGTCACCAATGGCATACAAATCCCTTGATATGATTATGGATAATATCCAGCAATCACTCGATATCCAACAAGTGATCAAACCGCTCTATAATTTCAAGTCATGTGGAGACGGTCTGTCTGCTGTCAAGGAGATAGGTATATACTATTGCAGAAAGGGATGATTTTTATGAGATTAAAAATAATGGAATGGAATATACACCAACAAGGAAGACAATACAAAAATAGAAGAAGTCAAGATGGTAAAATTCCATTATGGATTGTGGATGAAATTCCAAAAGATGTAAACGTTGTGGTTTTCACTGAATTCAATAGTCATGCAAAAAATGTACAGCAATTTTATAATTTGTTGGTAGCAAAAAATTTTTTCTATTCAACAACATCTTATTCTTGTGCCTGGGCGAATGATATTCTTATTGCGGTGCGTGGTAAAGATATCGAGGTTAAATCCACTTCATATGTTAAATCATATTCTGACGTACCTAATACAACTTTTAATATTGATTGGGATAGTATACCGGAAAACTTGAGATTAGATATCCAGGTTGGTAATAAGAGTATATACTTATGGGGCGTTAGAATTAAGGATTTAGGGAGCGATTATGTAAAACGAAAAGTTGAAATGGAAACCATCATGAACTGGCTACAAGAAATTGGTGGTATTAGTATTTTGGTCGGTGATTTTAATAATTTAAGGGAAAATACGCCTGAACCAAATTGGAATTTAAAGGTTTTAGATGCGCTTTTAGGAACTGCGTTTAAAAGAGTGACACCAGAATCTAATCATTCATGGGGAGTATCATTATTAGAAAGCAATAATTCTTTTGATGGGTTTATTAAAAACGATCATTTGATTTGTTCAAATGAAATTTCTGCCACAGCTGAACCATATAAATGGGAGTACTTGCAGCATTGCAATTACGATTTAGAAGAACCTTGTTGTAATAAACAAAAGTTAAATATCCCGGTTGGTGAACCCGATCATGGGATATTAATTGTTGAAGTAGAATAAAAAATAACACCCACTCAATTCTGAGTGGGTGTTTTACTTTACTTAAGCTTGTTCACTATAAAGTTCTTCTAAAGGCTTAGTAATTGTACGACTTACTTCGTTAATTAAGTCATTTACACGTTGTTCTTCAGCCATTAATGCTGAGATTTGCTCGTGCTGCTGAACTGTTTCAACAACTTTACGTGCTTGATCAACTTCTTCTTCCGTGATCTCTAGACCTTGCATTTGTTTTTGTTGTAGCTCAATTTGAACATTACGGAAATTATCAAACATTTTTTTAGCGATCTCATCATTCATAACCGCGTCATAAGCTGATTTTAATCCTTGGAATTCTTCACTTTCTCTTAGCGCTTGCTCTAGTGCAGTTGCACTTTCTTGAATTGCTGACATAATCTTAAATCCTCCTAAATAATTGAGTTCTACTTACCTCGTTCATTTTCCACTGTTCAACTATAACAAACTTAAAACAAGAAACCAACTGATAACGGTTATTCTTCGAAGATTTTCATTTAACACTCTAACATACGACACCAACTATTATTTTTGTTATAATTAATTCAATTCTATAACATCTGCTTTCATTTAAAATTACGAACACTTACTAAATGATCTCTAGCTAATGTATAGATAAAGCGATTCCAACAAGTGATCGTAACGACGGGTGGCGACGTCTAACTGACATACATCCTGTAGGACCGAAAGCGTCACCTAGAGTGAAAATCACCTGCCTAGCACAAACTTAAGTATTCATGTTTTATATGCGTATATACACGATTTACAAGCGAAAAAACAATAATAAGCGAGGCCATTTTATGATTGAAAAATTAAAAAATATTTACACAAGTCTAATTGTCAAACAACCGAATCAAATTGAACGAGCAGCCGATTATCAATGGTTTATTACACCTGCCAATGAAATCATTGGTATTGAAAAACAAGAACTCGATAAGAAAGATCGGTCCCTATTACGACTGTTCTTAACACCATATCAAGGTGCACACCCACCTGTCACAACACGTGAAAAGAAATGGTATCAGCTTATTAACGAACAAGAAGAACCTAATTTCAAACAACAACCTAGTTTGTATCGCTTCATATTATTTACCCTATCTGAACCTTTGATTGATCCAACTGATTTTCGTGAAGCGATTGATGGCTTATACTCTACTCGACCGGCAATCGTTTGGGTGAACCAACTTTCTGGAATGATCATTGAAGAAGAAGCAATTATTGATGAAGAGATGCTTTCTTATGAAGAGATGATTGAAGTATTTACAATAGACTTTTATCTAGATGTTCGTTTTTACATTGGACCTTATTTATCTGAACTAAATAAAGCACATGATTACTTTTCTTGGATGCAAGATAGTTATCAGAAGCTTAAAAAATTCAGTACAAAACCAGTTATGAGCTATGTAACAGCAATTCCTTATCTATTAACGACAATCACAAATCAAGCAGATGGACGTTTCTTAATAGATGCGATGTTAAAAGATACGGTTGACGATGAGGAGCTCTTACGATCAATTCAAATTTTTCTTGAATGCAATTCCAATGTTAGTCTAGCGGCAAAAGAACTTTATATGCATCGCAACAGCTTACAATATCGGATTGATAAGTTTATTGAAAAAACGACGATTGATGTCAAACAATTTGAAAATGCACTTGCTGTCTATTTAGTTTTATTGCTTAAACGACATTTTGATTGAAAAATTTTAGTCAATTTGTAAGCATGCACAAAAAGGTGAACTGTTTTTTGTGCAGTCTGTCCATTTACCTAATTGGGCAAATTGTGTAGACTAAGTTTATAAAGTTAAACGCTTTCAAATCAGAGGAGGATTTTTAAATGGCAGAACTATCACTAAGAAATATCGATAAAGTTTATGAGAAAGATGGAGTCAAAGCAGTATCAGATTTCAACCTTGAAATTAAAGATAAGGAATTCGTTGTATTCGTTGGTCCATCAGGTTGTGGTAAGTCAACAACACTACGTATGATCGCTGGATTAGAAGAAATTACATCTGGTGAATTATATATCAACGGTAAATTAATGAACGATGTTGCTCCAAAAGACCGTGACATCGCAATGGTTTTCCAAAACTATGCACTTTACCCACACATGAACGTATATGATAACATGGCATTTGGTTTGAAATTACGTAAATTCAAAAAAGATGAAATTGACCGTCGTGTTAAAGACGCAGCTGAGATCTTAGGTCTTGAAGCATTCTTAGACCGTAAGCCAAAAGCACTTTCAGGTGGTCAGCGTCAGCGTGTTGCTTTAGGACGTGCGATTGTTCGTGACGCTCAAGTATTCTTAATGGATGAGCCTTTATCAAACTTAGACGCGAAACTTCGTGTTCAGATGCGTGCAGAAATTCAAAAATTACACAAACGTCTAGAAACAACTTCAATCTACGTTACACACGATCAGACTGAAGCGATGACAATGGCAACTAACCTTGTTGTACTTAAAGATGGTATTATCCAACAAGTTGGAGCGCCAAAAGCAATCTATGATAACCCAGATAACGTTTTTGTTGGTGGATTCATTGGTTCACCTGCAATGAACTTCTTTAACGGTACATTAGACGAAGACGGATTCCACGTTAGTGGTAACGGACAAGTTATTACTGTTCCTGAAGGAAAAATGAAAGTACTTCGCGAAAATAATTACATTGGTAAAGAAGTCATTTTAGGTGTTCGTCCAGAAGATATTCATGATGAGCCTGTCTTCTTAGATGCAAATCCTGGTTCAACAATTGAAGCGAATATTGATGTTGCTGAATTAATGGGTTCTGAATCATACCTATATTCTAAATTAGCAGATCAAGATTTCGTTGCACGTGTTGATTCACGTACTGATGTAAGTGGCGGCGAAACAATTACACTTGCTTTTGATATGCACAAGTGCCACTTCTTTAATGCTGAAACAGAAGAACGTATTAAATAATCATTAATCAGATAAGTAAAGCGACATCTTTTTAAGATGTCGCTTTTGTTTTATTAAAATTGTTATTTACTTTAATTATTGGGTCCCATTTGTTCTTGTGCTTGTTGGACAAGTCGCTTCGTAATTTCTCCACCTACAGATCCATTAGCACGGGCTGTTTCGTTTGGTCCAGGATTAACACCAAATTCTTGAGCAATTTCATATTTCATTTGATTTAATTTTTGCTCAACTCCGGGAACAACTAACTTGTTTGAACGATTTCTATCTGCCATTGTTGTTCACCTCCTTACTACTAGTATGGATAAACCTCGCAAGTTTAATCGCGCTAATAACTAGTTAGTAAGGGAAATGCTACCTCTATCAGTCAGTGAAATAATCGCTCACTTCAATCACTTGGTTGGATCATTTTTGCCGGATCAATCAGCTGATCGAATGCTTCTTCTGTTAAAAATTTAAGCTCTAAACAAGCTTCCTTTAATGTTTGATTGTCTTGATACGCTTTTTTAGCAATCTGACTCGCTCGATCATAACCAAGTTTCGGACTTAGTGCTGTCACTAACATCAGTGATGCATTTAAATCACGTTTCATCACATCTGCGTTTGGTTTCATTCCGATTAAACAACGCTGATTGAATGAACGAATCCCGTCAGCTAGCAATTGGACTGACTGTAAAAAATTATAGATAATCACTGGTTTATAAACATTGAGCTCAAAATTACCCTGGCTTGCCGCAATCCCAATCGTTGTATCATTCCCCATCACTTGAACGGTAACCATCGTTAAAGCCTCAGCTTGTGTTGGGTTAACTTTTCCTGGCATAATTGAACTTCCTGGCTCATTTGTTGGTAATTCTATTTCACCGATACCAGCTCGTGGGCCACTGGCCAGCCAGCGAACATCATTTGCGATTTTCATTAAATCGGCTGCTAAGGCTTTTAACGTGCCATGGGTTCTGACGAGTTGATCATGACTCGTTAACGCATGAAACTTATTCTCAGCAGAATCGAACTCTGTTTTCGTTAGCGCTGAAATTTCTTTAACGACTAGCTCGCTAAACTGAGAATGTGCGTTCAACCCAGTACCGACAGCGGTTCCACCGATGGCAAGCTCACGCAAGTAATTTAGATCTTCTGTCAACATCTGTTCAATTTTTTCAATCATATGTTGCCAGCCGCTAATTTCTTGACCGAACGTTATCGGCGTGGCATCTTGTAAGTGTGTTCGACCAATTTTAATCAAATCATGATACTTTTTCATCTGCTCGGTCAACGTCCCATTAATTTCCGCTAAAGCTGGGAGCAATTCTGTCTCAATCGCTAAAACAGAAGCAATGTGCATCGCAGTAGGGAATGTATCATTCGAGCTTTGTGAATGATTGAGATCATCATTCGGATGGAGTCGTTCAGCATGATTGTTATCTGTCAAAAACTGATTACCTATATATGCCAAAACTTCATTGACGTTCATATTCGTTTGGGTTCCGCTCCCCGTTTGCCAAACGACGAGTGGAAAATGCTCAATTAAGCCGTGTTTCAGTACGTAGTCACACGCATAAACAATCGCCTCTTTTTTCAATCTAGTGAGGTTTTTTAATTGATAATTTGCGATTGCTGCACTTCTTTTTAAAATTATAAATGCTCGAATCAGTTGTTCAGGCATTTTTTCAGTGCCAATCGGAAAGTTCTCTAAACTACGCTGTGTTTGAGCACCCCAAAATTTTGATCGGTCAACCTCAATTGTCCCAAGTGTATCGTGTTCTGTTCTTGTTTCCATTATTTGAACCCCCAGATTAATCAATATTTTCATTGTAGCATATTAAAAATGATTTCTAACTAGGCTAGAAATCATTTTTTCTGTTTATTCTTTTAATTCATAATGATAACCGAAGTATTCTTCAAGTGTTAAATTATTTTGATATAGGTGTTTGTAACTGATAAACTAAATGGTACAGTTTCCGCTAAATAAAAAGAAACATTTTAATTCAAATTAACCTTCACTCACTGTTATGATATTAGTATTATTTTATCGTCGCAGTGATGGAGGTATAAAA
>DUPD01000094.1 GCA_012838505.1 Bacilli bacterium
CAAATGTATAAAAATATAGATAGTGAAAATTTCGGTCAATTGAGATAGCAGAAAGCTATCCCTTGACCGACCTCACTATCATCCCATGTCTAAAGACGATGGGCTTTCTCGTTCGGAAAATCTGTAAGACACTGTTGCCAACATCAGTAAGCTGACGGTTCATACCCCATTTAACATACTCTATATTCGCACTTGATAAAATTTTTCTTAAACTTTCATAAATATAATCTCTTACATCTTTTCTAGAAAAATCTAAGACATATTGATTTCGTGAACGTAATCCTTCTCGCCCCTCAATATGGATACACCAGTCCGGATGGGCTCGGTATAGATCTGAATCAGGTGAAACCATTTCTGGTTCAAACCAAATTCCAAATTTCATCCCAAGTTTGTTGACTTGATCGACTAAATTTTTTAGCCCACCTTTAATTTTATCCTCATTAACGATCCAGTCGCCTAAGGCCATATTATCACTGCTTCGTTCACCAAACCAGCCATCATCCATCACAAGCATTTCAATACCTAACTGTGAAGCTTCTTTTGCAATATCTAAAAGTTTTTCGGTATCAAAATCAAAGTAAGTCGCTTCCCAGTTATTGATCAGAATTGGGCGTTTTTTATTTTTATACTTGCCACGGATCAGGTGAGTCCGGTATAAATCATGGAACGTTCGAGACATTTTACCGATTCCCTCGTTAGAATAAACCATCACCACTTCAGGTGCGGTAAATGTTGCTTCTGGATCAAGTTCCCAAGAAAAATCTTCAGGATTAATCCCCATCACAACTCTTGTCGTATCAAACTGATAACCTTCTGCTTGTGCCATGAAATTACCTGAGTAAACAAAATTAAATCCGTAGACCTCACCACTATCTTCTGTTGCCGTTTGATCCATCACTGCAAGAAACGGATTGACTTGATGACCAGACTGACCTCTGAGAGAGGAAATACCTTGCTTGCCTAATTCTACTTTTCTTCTTGAGACGTGGCGTTCTCTTGCCCATGAACCATGAAGCGTAATCATATCTAAATCATTTCGATCAAAGTCTACACAAGCTGATAAAACTTTTCGAAGCTGAATGCTTTCTGTTGCTCGATTTGTTACTCTAACACTTCTTGTAATCACATCTAAATTTTCAAAAGCTGTATAAACTAACACAACTTCCAAATTTAAATGCTTGTCAATACACGTTATTTCCAATGTGGTACAATCTTCTTCATTTCCAAACGTTGCAGGTAACCCGTCTAACTTTGGCTTTCCTTGATAGATCTCATGTGATTGATAATTAATCCCAACAGTACTCATACCAGATTGTGTCATCACACTAATCGAGCTTTCTCGATAGTCACCTAAACCGTGAGACGAGTACTCATTAGGAAAACTGTCCATAAAAGTACCTCTACCCGATTATTTTTAGAAGGAACAAACGGATTTTCCTCAAGTCTTAATAAATGATTCATATCCTGATCCGGAATTTTTTCACCAAAATAAACATGACCTAAAAATTGTTCTTCATCAACAATTGAAATAATGTAACTCGTATCTTTTGCATCAATTTTAAAACTTTTCAATGCATCATTAAATTGAATTCCCATCTGTTATGCTCCTATCATTAGATTATTTTATGACAACAATTAAAAACATACTCATAATCGCTATAACTAACTTTATCGACTAGTTTACTTACACTATGATTATTACCTAAATCGTGCAAAAGTAGTCATCAAAATAAATGGCTTAGTAATCACCATTTTTCAATAGATCCCCATTACTAAAGCTTATTCGATACTTTTTTCTTGTTAATTAGTTAGTTAATTAATTATTTTTTTTAAGTATGTTTTGCTGTTAGAGCCATTATACATAAAAAACTCATATGTGCACTTTTTTGCATAAAAAAATCCCCCACGTAATCTATGGGGGTAGAAATCTTAGGGGCTAAGCTGATTATTACATGCTTTTTCTTGACCTAGCCCACAATTTTTTACTCAAACTGATTGAGCAACCTGCGTACTTCATCAGTTGTTTCTGTCATCATCAATTCATTTCGTAATTCACTTGCCCCACGGAATCCTCGGACGTAAATTTTGAAAAAACGTCTTAATGGTTTAAATGAGCGCTCTTCTAATTGTGAATAATGATCAAATAGATCCAAGTGTAACTTTAACAAATCAAGCAATTCTTGATTGCTATGATCCTTTGCTTCTTTTTCAAATGCAAATAGATTTTTAAAAATCCCCCGACCAATCATGACGCCATCAACACCATATTTCTCAACCAATTCTAACCCTGTTTGACGATCAGGAATATCACCATTAATCGTCAACAAAGTATCTGGTGCGATTTTGTCTCGAAGCTGCTTAATCTCAGGAATCAATTCCCAATGAGCGTCAAAATCACTCATTTCCTTGCGCGTCCGTAAATGGATCGACAAGTTCGCAATATCTTGTTCCAGTATATGACCTAACCAGTCACGCCATTCATTTAGATACGTGTAACCTAGTCGTGTCTTGACACTGACAGGTAAGCCACCTGCTTTCGTTGCTTCAATGATTTCAGCTGCCTTATCAGGAAAGCGAATCAACCCAGCACCTTTACCTTTAGATGCAACATTCGGAACAGGACACCCCATATTAATATCAATACCTTTGAAACCTTGTTCAGCTAATCCGATACTCATCTGCCGGAAATATTTAGGCTCATCACCCCAAATATGAGCAACGATTGGCTGTTCATCCTCAGTAAACGTCAACCGACCACGGACACTTTCTTTACCCTCTGGATGACAATAACTGACCGTGTTCGTAAACTCTGTAAAAAAGACGTCCGGTCTTGCAGCTGCACTAACAACGTGACGAAAGACAACGTCCGTCACATCTTCCATTGGTGCTAATACAAAAAACGGTCGCGGTAAATCGCGCCAAAAATTTTCTTTCATGTTAAATAAAATCCTTTCAAATAGAGGACAAGCTAAATTTATCTTGCCCTACAAAAATAAATAGATAGAATCTTTTAATCCTATCTATTTATACCATGTTTACAGACTCTTTTTCAATTCAAATTCACTTTAAAAATGCGCAAGTACAAATAACGCAGGTGAATTCCAATAAATTGTCACTTCATTTGTCGCATAACTATCCTCATGATCGGCAAAGGATTTGGCAGGTGCTCTGCCTTGTAAATGTTCTGCTGCGTATTCATCTTGTATGCCCGCATTCGGCCCCCCGGAAACTAAACCAGGAACAGGTGCGTCAACATCATCTGCCACAGAAGGACGATGGTGCGGTTCCGTAACCGGTCGATCACCAAAACCCGTCACATAACTAATAGGACATTTTCTCGTCTAAATAATCAAAATATGTCCGAAGTTAATTCTCAAAAAATATAATGCTTGTAGTAAAACTAAAAAAGCTCAAAAAGTGTTTCGAAACACTTTTCAAGCTTTTAAATTTTATCTAAGAATCTTTTCTTTAACCACTTTCAAACGTGTAAACTCTTCACGCTCTTTCTCCTCCAAAGCATTAACAATCTCAACTTTTTGAGCCAAGAGTTTTGGAATTGAAATATTTTTTAAAGCGTTGGCTCTTTTCTGCGTCTTACGAATATTATTCGCCAAACGAAAAGCCGTATTTTCAATCATCGACAGATCAATCGTTAACTTCTTCACCTTTTCAAACGCAGCCCGTGCTTCATCGAGTGATGAGTTTGTACTGTAAAATGAATAAGTTGGCCTTGAAGGTGTCTCATCGTACTCGACTAACGGAATTTCCGTTCCCATCACACTTCGAACTTTTAATTTTAGTGAATCTTCAATTGGAACAGTTGCAGCAATTTCTTCAACATAACGAATTCCCGCTTCAACGTTTGCTTGCTCTAAAGCAGCATAAGCATCGCGATACGTTTGGTCAATTTGACGTTGGATCTCCTCCGCCTCTTTAACTAAAGTCATGATTTCATTAATTAAAATTACACGTTTTCGATCAAGCATCTCATAGCCTTGATTAGACAGAGCAAGAGTCTTTTCGATTCTCATTAAATTACCTTTAGTTGGCGCAGTATTTTCAGGCATTATAACACCTTCTCTAAACCATAATATTGATCCAGCAACTGTGTATCAATCCGATCTAATTCTTCACGCGGCAACATCCGTAATAACTCCCAAGCGAAATCCAGTGTTTCAATTATGCTTCGGTTTTCATCTTTTGCTTGACCGAGGAACTGATCCTCAAATTTACGACCATAAGCTAAATACTTTTTATCAGTTGGCGCAAGTTCGTCTTCACCGATAACCGATGCTAATGACCGAGCTTCCTTCACTCGGGAATATGAAGCAAACAGTTGGTTTGCAACAGCTTGATGGTCTGCCCGCGTATATTTCTCACCAATCCCACCTTTCATCAACCGTGAAAGTGATGGCAAAATATCAATTGGTGGATAAATCGATTTTCCTTGTAAATCTCGATCAAAGACAACTTGCCCTTCAGTAATATAACCCGTCAAGTCTGGAATCGGATGAGTTATATCATCATTTGGCATCGTCAAAATTGGGATTTGCGTAACCGATCCTGGTTTACCAGCAACAATTCCTGCACGCTCATAAAGCATCGCTAAATCACTATATAAATAACCTGGATACCCTTTTCGTGATGGAATCTCCTGTTTTGAAGCCGATATTTCTCTCAATGCTTCACAGTAAGCTGTCATATCCGTCATAATCACAAGAATATGCATTCCTAAATCGTAGGCTAAATATTCTGCAGCAGTTAGCGCAACACGTGGTGTCATAATACGCTCAATGACTGGATCACTAGCGACGTTAAGGAACATCGTGACTCGGTCTAAAACACCACTCTCTTCAAACGTCCTTCTAAAAAAATCTGCGACGTCATGTTGCACACCCATTGCAGCAAAAACAACACCGAATTTTTCACTGCTTCCCTCACCAAGATTGGCTTGTCGAACAATTTGAGCAGCTAACTCATTATGCGGTAAGCCATCTCCAGAAAAGAAGGGCAGTTTTTGACCACGAATTAATGTCGTCAATCCATCAATTGCTGAAATCCCTGTTTGAATAAAGTTTCTTGGATACTCACGAGAAACCGGGTTTAACGGATCACCATTAACATCTCTTTTCATTACATATGAAACGTCACCTAATTGATCAATCGGGCGACCAATTCCATCAAATGTACGACCCAATATCTCTGGTGATAACGGAATCTCCATTGGACGACCCGTTAATCTCGTATGCGTATTTTTAAGTGACATATCTGCAGTGCTTTCAAACACTTGAATAATCGCTTTATCTTCATATACTTCTATGACACGTCCAAGTTTTTTCTTTGTACGCTGGACGGAAAACTCAACAATCTCATCGAAAGCCACATCTTGAACACCTTCTAAAACAACAAGGGGTCCATTTATCGAATCGAGCCCTAAATATTCAATTGACATTTAAACCCCTCCTTATGCATTTGTCTCCATAATGTGATTGTAGAATTGATCAATGTCAACTAAATACTGATCAAGTAAATCCAATCGATCATTTGGTACATCATATTTTATCGTCACAACACGATTAAAAATTTGATTTTCTAATAAGAGCGACATCGGCATTCCCATCGAGATCATCTCACGACATTGACGATACAGATGTAAAATAACTTCCATCATTTTTGCTTGTTTTTCTAATGAAACATTTGTATCCTCTTGATGAAAAGCATCTTGTTGTAAAAAGCCTAAACGAATCACTCGAGCAATTTCAATCGTAAGCTTCTGATCATCTGGCAATACATCACTACCAATTAATTTAACGATGTCCATTAACGAGCTTTCTTGATGTAAAATCTCGAGAATTTGACGACGATTATTAATAAAGTCTGGTGATACATTGTCCCGGAACCATACAGATAGATCATCAACATAAAGGCTATAACTATTCAACCAACTCACAGCTGGATAATGACGTTCATTGGCAAGCTGACGATCCAATCCCCAAAAACAACGGACAAATCGCTTTGTATTCTGTGTCACAGGTTCAGAAAAGTCGCCACCTTGTGGAGAAACAGCACCAATAATTGACACAGATCCTTCCGATTCATTTAGGTTTTGCATTAAGCCAGCACGTTCGTAAAATGTCGCTAGCCGGCTTGCTAAATACGCTGGGAATCCTTCTTCCGCTGGCATTTCTTCTAGTCGACCCGATAACTCACGCAATGCTTCCGCCCAACGTGAAGTCGAATCTGCCATAATTGCCACATCATAGCCCATATCGCGGTAGTACTCTGCTAACGTTACACCGGTATAGATCGATGCTTCTCTAGCAGCAACCGGCATATTTGATGTGTTAGCAATTAAAACGGTTCTTTCCATCAACGAATTTCCAGACTTCGGATCCTCTAATTCTGAGAAATCCTCTAATACCTCAGTCATCTCATTCCCACGTTCACCACAACCAATATAAACAATGATATCTGCATCAGAATACTTGGCCACCTGATGCTGCATCATCGTTTTTCCAGTTCCAAACCCACCAGGAATCGCAGCTGTTCCACCTTTTGTAATTGGGAATAGCGTGTCAACAACGCGTTGACCTGTAATGAGTGGTACAGAACTTTCATGGCGTCTTCTCACAGGACGTGGGACTCGGATTGGCCATTTTTGTGCAAGTGGAATCTCAACAATCGTGTCATCCAACTGTTTGACTTTTACAATTGGCTCGACGACAGTATAATCACCATCTTCAACAACTTCAATCACTTTTCCATCAATATTTGGTGGGATCATTGACTTATGCACAATCGTTTTCGTTTCTTGAACTTCAGCAATAATCATGCCACCAGTTACTTCCTGCCCAAGCTCCACAGTCACACGAACAGGCCACTTGCGCTCTGTATCTAGCGATTCAACTTGAACTGATTTCGTGATGTACTGACCGACTTGGTCTTCAATTGTTTTTAATGGACGTTCGATTCCATCAAAAATATTATTTAATATCCCTGGACCAAGTGTAACGCTCATCTGTTGACCTGTACCATAAACCGGCTCCCCTGGCTTCATACCAGATGTCTCCTCATACACTTGGATCGTTGTCATCTCATTGTTAAGCGAAATAATTTCGCCAATTAGACGCATCTTTCCGACATACACCATCTCGGACATTTGAAATTGAGTTTTTCCTTTTAGATAAACAATTGGTCCATTGATTCCATAAATTGTTCCTAACTGTTTCACATGTCACCCTCCTCTTCAACGAGATCAAAGGAGAAGTTGTCTCTTTCCGCTTCTAACCTTTTCAAAAATGAATAATCAATCAGCATATTTCGCGATTGAATCACACCACGAATCCCACCAATAAATGGCCGATCTGATACGATCAGCTTGTGACCCGTCCGTTGTTCGAGCTGATCCACTTTATCTGCATCAACTGGATCGATATAAATCAAAATTTCCTCATCTGTTGCAATCTTGAGCGCTTGATTAATTTGTCTTTCTAATAAGTTGATATAATCATCTGTTTGCATAAAGTCAGCCAGTTTTTTATCAACTTGATCAAAGATTGCCGCTTGTAATTTTTGCTGTTCTTTATGCAAATCATGTTGCATTTTTAGTTGCAATTGAGCATGTTGTTTATTGCGCTCTTTGCTCACATTTTCTGTTTCAGTTGTTAAAATAATTTTATCTTTTTGTCTCTTTTCATTTTGATGATCTTGATAAATCTTTTTTAACGATGCTTCAAATTCATTCAATTGATTTGCGACTGATTCTTCTGTTTCTTTAAAAACTAAATCTTGAAAAAGGTTTAATTTTTCATTTCCATTCATTTGCTCACCCCGCTCTATAATTTCACGCCGATCGCTTCATTTACATACGCTGTAATAAAATCTGGCCGACGCCCTGTTCCGTATCGATCCGGAATTTCCACGAGCAATGGGCGTTGGTGATCCACCCGAATATCATCAATTAATTTAGAAAATTGTTTTCCCAATTTTTCTGTAATCAAAATAATCGCAATCTCTTCATCTTGAACAGCCGTATCTAATGCTTGCCGAATCTGTTCCCTTTCATGCACAACAACGCCCTCGACACCAGCTAACCGCATACCGGTCAACGTACTCAAGTTATCGCTAATTAAAAACATTTTCATTTTACAGCTGTCCTAAAATCATAAATGAAATAATTAAACCGTATAATGCAATCCCTTCAGCTAGTCCAACAAAAATTAATGAACGACCAAAAATCGAATCATCTTCACTGATCGCACCTAATGCTGCCGATGACGCACTCGCAACCGCGACGCCTCCACCAATACATGACAAGCCCGTTACTAAAGCTGCAGCGATATAACCCATTCCAGTTGCGAATCCGGTATCTACAGCCTGCCCTGCAACAGCTGGTTCCGCAGCCAGTAGTTGAAAATCTGGATTGTAGGCTAAAATTGTTGCAATCACAATTCCAGTAATAACAGCAGCAATATTACCAACTAAAGCGCGTTTATAGCGGCTCCGAGATTTTGCTCCAAAGAAATAATAAGCAAAAGGTAAGACAAATCCTAAAATAAATGTAGCTAATAAAGTCATTTTAATAAGTGTATTCAATGTTATTTCCTCACTTTCAGTTTTTCGTCACATGATTTTCAAAGGGTCTTCCGTCCCCTTTATAGAAATGGCTAAAGATCTCATAAAACTCCAATCGTAGCACTTGGATACCAACGACTAAACCTTCAAGCCCAATCACAATTAAGTTTCCAAAAATAATCACAAGCCAATTAATGTTGCTTCCCTCTGTTGCACCAGATAGCATTAAAACAACTTGCATCATCGCAGCATGACTGACCGCAAACGCACCAACCCTGACAAACGACAAAGTATTTGAAAAGTAGCTCAATAAGATTTCAAAAATTTCAAAGAAAGCTTGGACAGCAAACATAACTGGTCCTTCACTACCTTCGATCTGCTTCCTTTCCATCATCGCCAAAATCGGTTCTTTAAAAGCCATCATAATTAAAGGAAAGCCAAAGACAATCGCTAAGACAATCCCTGCTGGCAATGGATTTCCTGTCATAAACAAGACAATCACGGTGACAAGTGATGCATAAAAAATTAATCCTGCCACACCATTGCGATCAAATAGAACCGCCTTTGTTTCATGTGTTTTAATTTCAGAGACAATATTAATGATTAACGTTGTCAAAATCAAAAACATACCAAATGCAATCGCAACGACAAAGACTGTATTCATCGTTCCAATAAACGGCAACTCAGTCATCGCCGTCATCGGATGAAGCCAAATTGCATCAAAAACACCTTCAAATCCAAAAACACTTCCATACATAAAACCAAAGAAAGTGGCAAAGACTCCAGCTAAGGCGATAATACCACCTAAATCAGCTTTTTTCTTTTTGTAAATAAAATAACCACCTAATGCGAGTAACGCTCCTTGTCCAACATCCCCAAACATGACACCAAACAATAACGAATACGTTAAGGCGACGAGCCACGTTGGATCAAATTCACGATAATTCGGCACACCATACATTTTGATAAACATTTCAAACGGACGGAAAATAGCCGCATTTTTGATTTTCGTCGGTGGTGTCCCTCCACCAGGTGGATTATTATCATCTTCCAAAATCGCTACAACGTCAGGATCACCATCTGTTTCTTCAATTAACTGCTCCGCGTCTTCTGCGTCCATCCAGCCCATCAACAAATATTGCGTCTCTTTTTGGAGAAACTCATCATGAGTTAAAGCAGCATATTTCCGCACACTGAAGTTTTCTGATAACACTTCTAAGCGCTGTTTAGCCGAAAATATTTCTGACGCATACGGTCGAATCATCTCTTCAATCACAGTATCATTTTCAGCAATCTCTGTATCAATCGATTTTATTGTTTCACTTAATCGGGCAATGATTTCTTTTGGTGTGCCAAAGTATTCTTCTTCCTGTGGGACAAAAATTCGTTCCCAATTCATCGAAATATACAACGCATCAACACGTTCAAGTGACTGTTGTGGAGTAAAGTAAACTCCATACGTGTAATCCTCATCTTGACTACCTTCAATAAAAATAGACGTAAATCGATCGAGAACGTATTTTTTGAACTTTTCATAGTTTGAATGGGTAAATCGTCCAAATCGAAAGCGAATATGATCCATCGCTAAAATTCTTTCAATTGGATAATCAACACCTTCATATAACGCGATCATCTCAAGTGAGGCTTCTTTTTGTGCTTTTAAATCTCTAAGTTCTTGTTCTTTTTCAAGGTATGGATCAATATGATTTTCAATTTGCTCAATCGAAACTTTGAGCATCTCCATTGATGGTGTATCAATCACCAATTGACTCTTCTCTTTATCCTTTTCCCTTACGTATCCCCATAACTTATTGACGCGCTCCAAGTATGGGGCATAAGGATTGGGACTCGTATATGGGCGTAAGCTCTTTGATCCATAAAGCTCAGTCAAGGCATTTTCAAAATGAATTTCATACCTTGAAAGATAAACATCGACCATCCGATCAATATCATCTTGCAAACCCATAATTGTGACAAACTTCATATCTTTGATCAAAGCGATCCCCCTCCTTTATTTAGGTTGTTTAAGCATTTGATCAATTACTCTCTGAATATTCGCAACATCCCTACCATAGTGAATCGCTTCAATGATTCGAGTAATTAATTCAACCTCTTTTTCTTTATCATGAAGATAAGCATACATCGTCGCAGCCGAGTAGGGCTCTTCCTTCTCCCTACCACTAATCACTTCATCCATCAATTTTTCATAAAGCAAATCGAGGTGTTGCTCAGTCCGGAATTTATCAATATATTTTGCATAGTGAGTCGTTTCGATAATTCCCCAAAACTCCGCCTCATCGTTAGCTTCTAACAACAAACGAATTTTATCGGGCTTCAGTCGATAATTTATTGGAATCAACAAAGAAGCAATTTGCTCTGCCGGTAAATCATAAAACTTCTTGTATCGAAAAATAAACACAATGTTTAGCAAATCAAATTGCATGCCATATATTTTTTCAAATGTCTTCTGTTCTTTCTTATTAATTAATTTATTTTTCTCTTGCCAAATTGCCGTAAAAGCATATGTGTCCAACGCTGTTTCATAATCAAATAACGTCGGATTTTCAATTCTTTCAAGTAGCTTTAGCGGTCGATAATACCGACTACCTGCTAATGCTTGACGAAATTCTTCCAAGTTCTGAGCATTTGTAACTGATAAACTAAATGGTACAGTTTCCGCTAAATAAAAAGAAACATTTTAATTCAAATTAACCTTCACTCACTGTTATGATATTAGTATTATTTTATCGTCGCAGTGATGGAGGTATAAAA
>DUPD01000095.1 GCA_012838505.1 Bacilli bacterium
ATCGTCCTTTCTGTTGAATGTTGTATCGACAACTCCATTCTACAAAAAAGGACGATTTTTTTGAACTAAAAAACACTAAAAGGGCTGGACCGAAGGTCAATAAACATTGACTTTTCGGACAGCCCCTTTGTCTGTGAATACTCAGTTATGTTCCACAGAAGGTTTGGTATGGTTGGTCTGAATTAGGTGGAAGTTCTGTATAACTTAATTGTTGTTCTGAATATGCATATGGATCTTTCAGTACCTGATAAAATTGTTTAAACGGTTGATAATCACGATCATTAACTGCTTTTTTAAGAACTGCTTCTACTTGAAAATTCCTTGGTATGATAGCTGGATTCGAATGCTTCATTAATGCAATGATATCCTCTTCAGAATTAGACTGATCATTTAGCTTCCCTTTCCACCGCTTATGCCATGCTTGAAATTCAACTGATTTAAACCAGTTTTGTTTGCTAAAATCGCCGATCGTTAAGGCGCGGAATGTATCTGTATAATCCGCTTGGAACTTTTTCATTAAAACAAGTAGTTGATCAATCAATGAGCGGTGGATATCTGTTTCAGCGAAGAAGCCTAATTTCGCTTTCATCCCTGTCAACCACTCTTCTTCATATACCTCTGTAAAATAATTCAGTAATGACTCTGCACCGTGAATCGCATCTTTTGGTTCATCAGCTAAAATTGGTAGCAATGCTTCGGCAAGTCGAGCCAAATTCCAAACTGCAACAGGCTTCTGCTGATTAAAAGCATATCGACCATGTTGATCAATTGAACTGAAAACAGTTGCCGGCTCGTATCGATCGATAAACGCGCATGGACCATAATCAATCGTTTCACCACCGATCGTCATATTGTCAGTGTTCATTACACCATGAACGAAGCCAACTAAATCCCATTTAGCAATTAAGCTTGCTTGTCTTTCAACGACTTCTTTTAAAAAGGCTAAATAACAGTTTGATTTCTCCTCAAGCTGTGGGAAGTGTCGAGCGATTGCATAATCTGCTAATCGCTTTAAATTTGCTTCTGTCCCATATTTCCTTGCATATTGGAACGTGCCAACTCTTAGATGACTGGAAGCAACTCGAGTGAGAATCGCTCCTGGTAATGCTTGCTCACGATAGACATCTTCACCTGTTAACACAACGGCTAATGCTCTCGTCGTTGAAATTCCTAGACCATGCATTGCCTCGCTGATCAAAAACTCTCGTAACATTGGTGCCAAACTTGCACGTCCATCACCACCACGTGAATAAGGAGTTTTTCCAGCACCTTTTAATTGAATATCAACATGATCACCATTTTTCAGCTGATGTTCACCGAGTAAAATGGCACGCCCATCTCCTAACATTGTAAAATAGCCAAACTGATGGCCAGCATAAGCTTGAGCAATTGGTTTTGAGTCTGGTGGAATTCGATTGCCTGACAAGATAGCCAAGCCCTCTCGACTCGTCAATAATTTAACATCTAAATCCAAATCCTCTGCCAGTTGCTCATTAATAATCACCCAGTCGGGATTTTGAACAGGAGTTGGGTTCGTATAAGCATAAAAATGATCTGGCAGTGATAAATAGCTTGATGAAAAATTCCAACCAATCGTATTTTCCTGAGTCATAATTACTCCTTTCGAACCCGTTTTACATAGTTTGTTCAGATTTTATATTTTTAGTATAAGCAAAATAAATGACGATTCCAGCCAAAAAGCAAATGCCGAATAAGATCCAAGTTAAAGTGCTTAATTGTAAGATTAAATAACCCGTTATTAGCACAGTCACAATTGGGATAAACGGAACCCATGGAACTCTGAATTGACCAGCAACCGGTTCCCCTCTTTGTTTTCTTAAGAAAATTAACCCGATAGCAAGCATCATCATCACAACAAGTGTAACCAAATTTGTGAGTTCAGCGAGTGATTGTAATGGAATCAAACCAGAAAATAATGCTGCGATTAGTCCAGCAGCCCATGTTGCTCGTTGCGGTGTGCCAGTTTTTTCGTTTAGATGATTTAAGTAGTTTGGTAATAGCTTTCCTTTACTCATCGCATATAAAAGTCTCGCTAATCCATATAACATCGCAATCAATACAGTCAGTAACGTTAAAATAGCCCCTACTGAAACAACAGCTGCAATAAGATTTTGATCGACATAGCGAAGCGCAAATGCTACTGGATCTTTGACACCCAAATCAGTGTAAGGAACGATACCTGTTAATACGATCGTAACTAAAATATATAATAATGTCGAGATTCCAATTGCGATTAAAATTCCTCGTGGTAAACTTTTTTGAGGATTTTCCACTTCCTCAGCTGACATACTAATTGAATCAAACCCTAAAAAAGCAAAAAAGACGAGTGTTGCTCCTGAAGTCACACCTGAAAGTCCATAAGGTATAATTGGTGTCCAGTTTTCTGGATTAATGTAAAACAACCCAACTAAAATAAATAATGCGATAATAATGAATTTCAGAAAAAATAATGCATTGTTTAATCGTAAAGCTTTTTTTGCTTCTTGACTCACAATCCAAGTTACTAGCAATGTCATAATGATCGCAATTAAATCAATATAGGTTCCGGCTTCGCGGTTATAAGATGCTTGGAACATCGTCGGTAATGGAATTCCTAAACTGATTAAAAATCCATTCAGATAACCTGACCATCCTGAAGCAACAGATGCTGATGCAAGGAGATATTCCCAAATCGTAAACCAACCAGCGATCCAGGCAACTCGTTTTCCTGCTATAGCAAGCATATAAGCATAAGGTCCACCTGCTAACGGCAAGCGTGATGAAAGCTCTGCATAACATAGCCCGATCAATATGATCACTAGCCCAGCAATCATAAAAGAAAAAACTAGTCCAGGTCCAGCATATTGATTTGCTGCCGTTCCTGTGATTACAAAAATTCCTGTACCAACAACGGCACCTAATCCTAATAAAACTAAATCAATTGTCTTCAAATTCTTTTTCATGTTTGTTTGATTTTCTGTCATCTGTTTTGCCTCTTTTATCCCAAAGTAACTCTCAGCTCATTTGTTCGTTCAATTAAGTCAAAAAAGTCCACCTTCCATCTTACTAAATCTCTAATTTGAAAGCTATAAAATCTTTAATTTTTTAATTTTTCAAATCAATAAGTTAAATAAATTAAATACTGTCTTAAATTACAAAATCTATTAATTAAAAAAACCGAAAAGATGATTGCTTATACGCACTCTTTTCGATTCTTTAATTTTATTTATTCATGATAAGCTTGATCTGCTTTAGCTAACATTTGATAAGTTGCTTCATATGTTTCACAGCCATCACTTGGTACTTGATAGTCACTGGTAATTTCACGTAGCTTATTAAACTCTTCAGTTAAATCTACTTGATCGACACCGTCCTGCTCAACCTTTTTGTTCATTTCTGCAAATAGGTCACGAACTTCAGCCAATTCAGGATGGCCTGAACCATGAACCCTCGCCAATACAGGTGTGTATGTTGCTAATAAAGGAAAGTCTTTTTTAATAATTTCTGCAAATCTCGTTTCAGTCATAATAATTGCCCCTTTCATTGATTTAAATATAGTTTAGATGATTAGGCAATAAAAAAACTTGACCGAGATCAAGTTTTAAATATTAATTGATATTATTTGTGATTGCTTTGATCAAGTTGGTTGTTGCTTCTGGATCTGCTAAATTAATAATTACCATACCTTTAGTCGTCTGCATCGAAAGATAAGGCGGATGATCCGTATCCACAAATAACATAATATCATCAGATTCACTCGTTCTAAAATGACCTTTTAATTTTGAACCTAATGCTGATCCATTGGTACGTCGGTCAATCGAAGGGAGTTCATTGATCAGTTCAACTTGCTCAATCTGATCCCATTGATAAACACCCCCATAGCTCCCGTGTATTTCTATCCCCTCTGGCAAAACAGTAACCGAAACTGATCTCGATGAAAAAATCATTGGAATACTGAACGCAGCAAGAACAATTACACTAACGACAACAGGTATAATAAACTTTTTCCATGCCCCTTTTTTGAATTTATCATCGTCATCAAATAAGTTGCGATCAAATTTCTGAGATTTTAGCAGCAAATAAATCGATGAAATAACCAAAAATATTGAAGCAGGTATAACGATGCTTTTAATGCCTAAACTAAATAAAATCCCCGTAACTATGTATATAGAACCATTAATGTACGAATACATCCCTATAAACCGCCCGAGTCCATCTGTATCGACATTTTTCTGTTTCTTTTTAGACATTGTATTATAACCTGAAATTAGAAAATACCATTTTAACTTATGAACCATTAATCCCAAAATGATCAGTAGTAAACCTACACCAATCAAAATCCACATTTTTATCAGCTCCTTGAATTGATTGTATTAACTATTCCTTATTTCCACTTTCAAAATGACACTGACTACGCAATCAATCTAACGGTCGGGAATTTTGATAGACAAATGTTCATTTCATTTTGTCTCCCCTCATCCTCATTGATTTAATCAATATGCTGAACCATGATCAGACAAGGGTTATCCTTCCCCCATAATTCTGATAGTGTTTCGAACGGTTTAAAACCGATCGCTTGATAGAATTTTCTCGTTCGTGCATAGTATTGATCAGGATGTGATTCAGCAAGAGTTTTAACTTGAAGGAATTGAAATCCATTATCCTTTGCCCATTTTAAAGTTTCACTAAACAAAGTCTTACCGACCCCTTGATTGTGATACTCAGGCAAAACACCCATGACATAGATCTCCGCAGTATAGTCACTCGTTTCTTTAATTGCTATAAAACCAACCGCCTGATTATTATCGACCGCTACAAAAAATGGCATCTGACGGCTCTGTTCAATATATTCCTGAGTCGATTCTGGAATTCCAAACCAATCCGGTAATGCCTTCAATACTAATGATGAAATCAATTCTTTCTCACCTTGATCCACCACTTGTTCAACTATAACCGATTTACCTTCTAACAAATTAACCAACTCCCCTTGTTCGTGCTTTTTCTTATCTTATCGCGACTTTCAATCATCCAAGCGTTTATCTATTCATAGATTCCGTACGTCTGATTCACATCTTGAATAAAAATAATCCCATTACCCGGCTGATCAATTTCTAAAGCGACTCGAATTGAATCAACAATTGAATTCGTAATATCCTCTTTTGATAAAATCATTACCATTTCTTTTTCAGGCTCGATATCCATATTAAAAATCCTTTGTGTTTCATGAATACCTGAACCTCTAGCATTGATAATCGTCCCCCCTTTTGATCCAGCCGCTTTAGCCGCATCAATTACATCTCCTGCATTACCACGATTCACAATTGTAATGATCAATTGATACATAGACTTTCGAACCCCTCTCTCACTATCACTTTTTTCATTTTTATAAAAGCTTGAACCAATAATTGCTCCTGCCCCAGTTGTAAAAACAATCCCATGATTACGTTTTTCAAAGTTAAAAACAGCATTCAAATCTGCTAGAATCTTTTTAGTTGATTGATAGTTAGTACCTAAAATAACAATTTCCTTCCGCTCATCGTATAAAGATAAAAAATTAAGGATCGAATGATTCACTGTGCCTTTTCCAATTACAACCGTCCCTCCGGGCAAACCAAGTTTTTTAGCTGTTTGTAATACTCGACTTCCCATACCATAATTGACAATTACATAAATTAATTCAAACTGAGCAACATTTTTAATCTCACTCACTTTAGCGATCAACTCCTTTTGTTTTTGACTTTATTGCAAAAATCATACCCAAAATCTGCAGGGTAATAATCGGGAACATCGCAACCATCGCGATCATACCAAAACCATCTGCCATTAAGTCTGCCCCTTCAAAAGTATCTGCTGCCCCTTGAATAAAAGCTAATACAAATGTAGCTGTCATCGGCCCTGTTGCTACACCACCAGCATCAAAAGCAATCCCTACAAAAAGTTTCGGTACAAAAAACATCATTCCTATGCCAAAAACATACCCTGGCAATAAATAATGCCATAATTGGAGGTTCGGTACTAAAATCCGAATGGCTGATAAGCAAACAGCCAAACCGACACCAACTGAAAGTGAGATCAAGACTGCTTTCCTTTTCACATAACCACTAGTAATATCTTCAATTTGATGTGTTAAAACATTCACTGCTGGTTCAGCTAGAATAATCACTACACCAAGCATGAATGAAATTATAATAAAGTATAGTTTGTTATCCATTGAAGCTAACGAGGTTCCCACACTCGTTCCTACGTCCATAAAACCAGTATTGACAGCAATTAGAAAAATCAATAAACCGATGAAGGTGAAAGCAAAACCAGTTAAAATTTGTCTGAAATCTTTCTTTGTTAACTTAAATGAAACTTTTTGCAAAAATAAAAAAATCACAAACAGAGGAAGAATCGAAATGACACTCTCAACTAAATACGTTGGTATCGCCGCAATAAATGGTGTGAAAATGGCATCTTGATCACTAATCGTAATTTCTAATGCAGCTGTAAATTCATCTGTATTTGTTAAACCGTCTAAAATCATCACAGAGATAATTGCACCACTAGAAGCAAGAGCAACTAAGCCGAAGCTATCCTCTTCGGATGCTTTACTATCTTTTTTTAACTTTGAGATACCAACTGCAAGCGATAGAATAAACGGAACAGCTAAAATTCCTGTTGTTGCACCTGAAGCATCAAAAGAAATCGCCAAAAACTCTCGTGATGTAAACATGGCTAAGCCAAAAATAAGTATGTAGATAATAAATAACGTCTTATATAGAGGAATGTTATAAAAAACTCTTAGGAAACCGATAGCAATCATAATTGCTAAGCCTATTGATACGACTATAAGTATAGTCATGCCAGAAATTTTTCCTGACGTCACGAGATTCACTTGATTTGCAAGCACGAGCAGACCAGGCTCTGCGATTGAAATAAAAAAGCCAAGAATTAGACCAGCGATTAGAACAATCCAAAGTTTATTTCTCTGGGCTAAAGATTTTCCAGTTATATTTCCGAATGGTGTTACACCGATCTCAACACCTAATAAAAATATCGTTAATGCGATAATGATCAATACAGATCCGATCACAAATTTCCAAACCATAGCTGAACTCATTGGTGTTAATGTGAAATTAAGCAATAGCACGATAATTGTAATTGGGAGAACAGAGTACAATACTTCTTTAAACTTTGTACTGATGATATTCAAAAAGGTCACCCTCTCTTTTGGTGGATTTTTAAAAAAGCTATGAATTTTAATGGTGAAGATTTTTAGGTAAGTAAAGGGAATTGATGTTTTTATTTTAACATTATTAAACGTCTAATATTATAAAAAAACATAAATTTTAGTTTTATTTTTTTCAGAGAAAAGCAAAAAACCTAAATTCACAAATGTAAATTTAGGTTTTAGTTCTTGTTAGATCCAGCCTCGCTGTTTAACTGCGTTAGCAACACGATCAATTGCAATCACATAAGCCGCATCTCTCATATATAACTGTTTCTCTTCTGCTAAATCATGGACAGCATGAAACGCAGCTGTCATCTTCGTATCTAACTTTTCTAGTACTTCTTCTTTATCCCAGAAGTAGTTCATATTCGATTGAACTTGTTCAAAGTAACTACACGTCACACCACCGGCATTACAGAGGAAATCTGGAACAAGATAAATCCCACGCTCTTTAATTAATTGATCCGCATCGGTTGATGTCGGACCATTTGCCCCTTCACAAATAACCTTTACAGATTGACTGATTAATGAGAATTTATCTGCAGTGATTTGGTTTTCAAGTGCGGCTGGTAATAAAATATCCACTTCCTGTTCAAGCCAAGCATCACCATCCAATAGCTCATAGCCCATACCAACAGCTTTTTCTTTATCAATCGTACCAAATTTATCTTTGATCAGAACAAGTTGTTCAACATCAATGCCATTCGGATTACGGTATGTGTAGGCTTTTTTATCTTGGTTATCCCAAGTTGAGATCGTCAAAATTTTTCCACCCATTGCTGTGTATAAACGTGCAGCATACTCAGCCACATTACCAAAGCCTTGAATACTTGCTGTTGTTTGCGAAATATCAATATTTAACGTTTTAAGTGCTTCACGCAATGTATAGATCACACCATACCCAGTTGCTTCTGTCCGACCGAGTGAACCACCCATCCCAACAGGTTTACCTGTGATTGCACCTGGATAACGTGCACCTTTAATTGTTTCATATTCATCTAGCATCCATAACATATGCTGGGCATTAGACATGACATCTGGTGCAGGAACATCATTTAATTCACCAATGTTTTTGACAAGTTGTCTAATATAACCACGGCACAGTCGTTCTTGCTCCGTATCTGATAACGTTCTTGGATCACAGACAATCCCACCTTTACCACCACCAAGTGGAATATCAACAACGGCTGTTTTCCATGTCATCCACATCGATAACGCGCGAATTGTATCAACTGTTTCATTTGGATCGAAACGAATCCCACCTTTTGCAGGGCCTCTTGCATCATTATGTTGAATTCGATAACCTTTAAATACCTTTGTCGTCCCGTCATCCATTTTTACAGGTATCGTAAAGTGAAATTCACGACTTGGCTCACGTAGAATATCACGAGCAGATTGATCTAAGTTTACTAAATCAGCAACATCGTCAAATTGTTTCTGTGCTGTTTGATACGCATTATAATTTTCTTTTGTCAAAGTTCCATTCCCCCAGTTTAATTTCAAAATAAAAAGTCTTATAAAACAATTATGACTATTTCAGTTGATAATTCAAGTAAATTGTCTGAAATTTCGTCATTTAATTATAATTTTTTAAAATTAAAAAGCCCTAGTACACATTTTAGCACAAAACAATGCATACTAAAGCTTTTAAAATTCATGAATCTCCAAAGTAATTAATAGGCAATGTCAAGAGTGCATCATTTACTTTGATGCACCACTGAACGAATCATTCCTTAAAATATGATTAAATATATGACAATGACTAACAATGAACTTAATAATGTTCCAAGCAAATAGTACTCAGAAAATTTCGGATCATCAGCCATTTTGTTATATCTAGCAATTGATTTGGCAGTGAGTACAAAGCCAATTGCAGAATACTGGCCAACTGAAAGTAATAATAAGATAATTGAACGTTCGAGTATACCAATTAATGCCCCTGCATTTGGATAGCCATCAGCTTCATCATTGTTTGTCGGTCTGTAATGAAAAAGAACTTTTCTAATGATAATGCTGATTGGTTTAATAATTATTAAAATAATTAGCACCCAAGAGAGTATGTTTATTGGATCAATTTGTGACTGCTCAATCACCTTCCCAATCCATCCTAAGTAATCAAATGGAACAGATAAATAAAAAATAGCTGCAACTGCAAAAACAATCGTAAGGATATGGACGAGTTGATCAATGAAGAACACAGAAGTATCCAATTTGAAACTAAAAGAGAATTTCTTTTTCAACAAAAACTTAATCAAATCAACAACAAAGTGTACCAAACAAATAATAACTGTCCATAGCAATAACTCAATGCTGATAACAGGAATGATGATAACAATCATTGTTAACATATAAATTAAGCAATGTTTTAGTAGTTTTGTAAAAAGTAGATCTTTTTCTAAAGCTAGTTTAGAAGTTTGCAAATAAAAATCAGCTAAAACGTGACCGATTAGAAACAACAAGAAAACAACTTTAATCATTTAAGGCACTCCTCTCTTTATTTAAGAAAGAATTAACCGTATCCATCGCCGCTTGATAAGAATAAAAATCGGCTTTTTTTAACGCCTTACTCACACTAGATTGATTAATTTTTAAGATACTTGCCGCTTCATACTGATTCTCATTATGACTAAGGTACGTATGAATAATTTCCTGTTGCCGATCTGTCCATTTAGATTTTAATACCGTACAAACAGATAAAATTGAATTTAATAGTTGATCAGTTTGACCATTTTTTGTACCCGAGCAGATCATCATATTTGCTTCTCGTTCAGTATACTGTGATTTTATTTTTTCGATTTCAGTAATCATTTGTCGTGCACGATGATAGGCAGGTCCATCAACTTCAGAAGATTGATGATAATTAATCTCTGTTGTAATATCACCAATTCCAATACCAAAACGTAATTCTATCGGTGACAAAGCCATTTCAATTTCATTAATAATCGTAAAAATATGAGCAGGATTGTAAAGTAGACCTTGAAATTCATCACCCAATGTAATCATAAATTTTGCTGCGATATCATCTGCATATTTCTCATTTACACTTCTCAGTTTTTCCTTTAGTTTTTGTTGGACTTCTTTTCGTTTTTTTAATTGTTTTGACTCTAAAATATCACCAATTATCGCAACATATTTGTCAGAATGAATCATTTGATCACCTCTATATGATAGTATAACAAAATAAAAGATGCCCTTCAATGTGCATCTTTTGATTTGATGCACATTGAAGGGCATCTTTTTCACTTTTGAAATATAAGCTAAATCGACTCAAGTTACTTCATACCGTTCGCGGAAGCACGTTTAAGAAAAAAAGTATTGCCTAGGCTGGCTCTACATTACATCGGGATGGCTTAGCAAGTATATAGATCGGAAAAATCAACTAACTCTCCCTCTGTCATCTCGTAGTTGACTGCGGACTGAAATATTCCTAGTTGATCTTTCCATGCATTAGTCCGTGTACCTGTTTTCCTGAACCCAATTTTTTCATATAGATGTTGTGCACGAAGATTGTTCAGATTGGTATCAAGAACAATCGTTTTAAAACCTCTTTCAAACAATTCTTTTATCAACATTGAAAGTAGTATTTTTCCATAACCCTTGTTTTGTTCGGAAAAATGACATATTTTAATACCTATTTCCACACTTTTGTTACCTAATACTCGATAATTCATTTCACCGATAGGTATATTATCACGTTCGATTATCAGCAATTCAGAAACATTGCATATACAGACACTGATTTCTTTTTTCACTTGTTCGGCTGTTATTCCAAGTCCAGTCGGGAATCCTGCGTGCGCCATAATTTTGCCATTATTCCACCAGGAAGCTAGCAACTCCACATCACCATGCTTTGCATTTCTAATTGTCAGATTGCGGTTTTTCAAAAGCATAAGATCAACCTTTCAAATGCATCTTCTTAAAAAAATCTAGTTCATCAGTTTTTAGTTTACAATTTTCGGTGCTGATCTGTGTGGATATTGTACTGCAATTCGGTTCTCTGGATGCACATCTACGGTATATAATACAAGTAAAAAAATCCATTCAAGAGGCTTCATTAAAAAGTAAATTGTATCAGCTAAATATTTAGAATGTATATGCTTTGAAATTGGATATCCTGTCCTGTCGTAAATAGCCCTAACTATCTTGTGAAATACAGGTATTTTCTCTTCTAACACTTGTTCAAAAGCATTAGCAATACAAAGTTGTCTATTTACTAGGACACGATTTCCATGACGCATTCCAGTCCTGATCGGTTTAACTATTTTTCGATGGCCTCCTGCAGCTACTGTACATAAATAATGCTCATCATATTGTATGTTTTGAGGAGCGATTTTTTTTGACAGTGTCCAATCAGCAGTTTCAGTCCAAGCTTTAATCACGTCATTTGGCTCTTGACCGAATAACACTAAAATAGTAATTATGATTCCAAGTAGTGGGATTACCAGTATTAGAGCCACCCAAGGAAGATTTGTAGCTTTATTTAGTATGCTTGATAATTGTTTAAATCTTGTCGTTGCTATTCCATTTTGTAAAATCGTATTTTTCTGATAAACAAATATATATACGGTTTTAACGAATATGATTATGCAATTTACAGGGAAAAGAACCAAGAAGAAATCATCGATTGTCTGAATACACCATAATATACAGATTCCTATCCCTAAATAGATGGCAGAAATCCCCATAACGGATACTATAGGCGATTGTCTATCCGCTGAAATAAATCGAATTAAAATGTATCCCATAAAAGCAATTAGTAAAATAGTTGCTATTGTCAAAAAAGCATCTGGCATAATCATGCTATGCTTTTCTAAATTATATAACTGAACATCCCAGTTCACAAAAGAAATATTTGCTAATTCTGCATACAAATAGAGATATACTATACCTAGACACATTGCCATAACTTCGATCACTTTATATGAATTCTTTTCTTTCTTCCTGATTAAATACCGTATAAATACGTAAATATTCCATACCGACAACACAAACGGAATCGCTATAATCATCAAAATTACAATTTGCTCCATTGTATGTTCACCTGATTTCTACTATTTAAAAATAATTCATTTCAAAAGCTCATCATATTCGTGTAGTTGAACAAACTCATACCCCGCTTCTTTTAACAGATCAATCCCCTCTTTTACTCCTCTAGCTATATCACTACCTGGCTTATTCATATGAAATAAAAAGATCGATCCTGCTTGAGCTGTTTTGAAGCTACTAATTATTTGGTTTTTATTAAAGGTTCCACCAGCATCGCCTAATACACTATAGTTAACCGCCTTTAAGCCGAGCTCATTGATCATCTCTACAGAAACATCATCGTAGTACGCTGTCCCAGACCTAAAATATTTAGGGTACTTTCCAGTTAGCTCGTGAATTAGGATTTGGTTTTGATAGACTTCATCAAAAGCCTCTTCGATATTCTTCGTTCCTGAAATGTTATAGGCCGTTGCTCCAGATACTGATAAAGGCTTGTGATGATAACCATGATTAGCTATTTCAAAAAGTGAGTTATTTGCTAGTTCAATAAACACCTCTTGATTTTCTTTAATCCATTGACCACCAATGAATAATGTAGCTGGCACTTCCGCTTCAATTAAAAAATTGATCAAAGCCTCATCATAAGATCCAGGTGTTCCATCACATGCATCAAAGGTCAAGGCGACAACTTTTCCATCCGTATTAATTTCAGTTATGACACCATCAATATTTTCTCCCCAGCTATTTGGTGAGACATCACCAAAGGATTCAATCATCATTTTTTTCATAGAGTCATAGTCTTGAGCTTCGTTTCTTGATTGAGCAAAGTTTGTATACTTGTAATCGATTATTCTATTCTCTTGATCTTCTTTTACTGATAAACTTTCTACTTGATAAACCAACTGGTCTCCTGCACACCCTCCAACCAATAAAATAAAAAAAGAGAGCACAATTAAACTCGTTTTCACAAAAAATCCCTCACTAACTGAATATGTATCTAATTAAATTATATCACTAATCGATCACCAACTATGTTATTTTGATTAATCGTACGTAACCTATTTTTTATAAGCATCAATTATAATTGATACCATCCCTAATTTTCCATCATGGTTTCTAGTATCAAACCTTAGTGATCTACCGATAAATCCACCTTCAGGATCCCAATAATTAAAATGAAATCTTCCATCTTCATCGCAATATTCTAGTAAATCAACCGTAAATCCTGCTTTTTCAAAGACTTCTGTGAGCATCTTGTAATCATAGAAAACTTTATGTGTATACGCTGGATGATCTTTACCTCCCGGACCACCAGGTTTACACATATTTTGATACCAATCATTTTTAAAATTGACATCAGGAACGGCTATCCGAGCGTAACCGCCTTGCTTCAAAAACTGATATAAATGTTTAGCTGCCACTTCCCCTTCCAGTAAATTTAAATGTTCAAATACATGCTCAGCTAGAAAAGCATCAATGGATTCGTTTTGTTTAAATAATTTGTAATAATCATCGATATTCAGTAAATTTAGTTCAGTTTGTTGCGTTGCTATCCAGCCTTTATCACTAGTCTCTCCCGCTCCTATGATCACCCTTTTCATATTGATCAGGTAACCCCTTCCCATCACTCATGCCGTGATTATTTTTTGAGTATTCTATGATCTTATAATGTATTTTTCCAGATTAATATCTCTCAGATCACTTTAATCATCACCTCTCAGGTGTTAGTCAACTTTGTTAAATCAAAATTACTTCTAACTCACATACAAATGTAAACGACCATTCTTTACTTCATATTTACCTTTGATTATACCGATACCATCAATTGTAATGGATTCGCCGTTTTCAAATGGTTTATTTCTCAAGACTAAGTGTAGCTTACTAATATTTCGAAGACCGTCTTTACAATAAGCGATCACAGGTTGTTGAACGAGATAGTCCTGATTATTAATATCTATTTTCAAAAAGTTTTTATGCAAAAGTCGATCTTCAAATAACAAAATATTCATTGGATCAAAGCCTTTTGCGGTTATTTTACCTTCAATAATTAAATGAAATCCAGCTTGTTGCTCGAAATTTATGATCATACTTTTTCTCTTTTGCAAAGTACGTTCTAATACTTTCTCTGTTTCAGGACTTATTTTCACTGCATTTATTTGTACAATCTCATTGAAATTTTGTTTTAATAATTGATAGATTGTCTCTTCTCTTCCCCAAAAATCCTCCTTCCAATCAGGAACAAGTTGATCAAGCAATAGACAGATAAATAGACCAGAACTATAACAGCTTCGGCGAATATTTGAGCTCGATTCATATTTATCCATCAGCTGTTGACCATAGTTTGCTAAAATTGAATCGTATGATTGGTCGCTTTTTTCTGAATATGACTTTAACTCCACATACCATGCGGGACCTTCGATTGTTTCTATGAGATTCTCGTATTGAAGATGATCGTTGATAATGCTCGTTCTTTTTTCTCTAAGGGCAATAAAAGTAGTCAGAAATTGTTGCTTTTTTTCGTTATTATTTTCAAACACTGCGCGATAGAGACTGATTCTTTCTTGATTTCTCAATTCAATATTCTCTTTTAACAAAGGATACGTTACTCCCATCATTTCGTTTGCAAACCGACTTTCATCTTTAAGATATTGAAAACCATGGAATAACTCGTGAACGAGGATTGAATATAAGCTTGCATCATCATTGTACAGCTCTAAATCTACGATTGCTGTCGGATAATCATGATGTAAAATCAGTGTACAGCCATTAAATTGATCATCTCGCCTTAAAATTTGATATTTCTTATTTGGCTCTTTTATCATTTTAGGATGATTAAAAAGATAGACAAAATTTTCATCATATAAAGCGTATGCAACTAGTTCAAAACCTGGCCAATACTGCTGAAAATCATCTTGTGCTAAGTGTTGTGTAACATCATCAATATATTCACTCATTTTCATTCAGCTCCTAAGTAAAATGAAACTTGATTATCACATATTCATTGTACAATAAACTCATGAAACATACTTTAACTATTTCTACTCCCTATCTAGAATGTATTACAGGAAATTATTAATTACTCACTCAATTCTGCTAGTAGAATCCATCATTGAATATAATTCTTACCGTTGGGATTGGACAAAGTTAGCTCAACAAAAAATCACGGTTGATGTAACAAATAGAGCTAATCGTATCCTGTCTCGATGAAAAATCGTTAGAGAGGTAACGAATAGCACTTAATCGTACCCTGTCTCGTCGGAAAATCGTCAGAGAGGTAACGAATAAGCACTAATCATCAGAGATCCCCTCAAAATCGTAACGATATCTAACGAATAGGAGTTAATCGTCAGAGATCATCCTTTGCATCAACCCGATTTCTAACGAATAGAAGCTAATCGTCAGAAATCAACCCCTGAACCAACCCGATATCTAACGAATAGAGACTAATCGTCAGAAATCAACCTCTGAACCAACCCGATTTCTAACGAATAGAGGCTAATCATCAGAAATCAACCTCTGAATCGGTGCGATTTACAACGATTAGGAGCTTATCATCAGTTAACTCACTTAAAATACCTTTGATCTACAATAAAAAGTGACAAGTTGTTAGACATTACTCATAAAGGTCCTTAGACATCAGAGAAGCACAAAGTTAGCCACGACTAACGGGTTTTATAATTTCCTAAACAACAAAAAAAGGTGTTAGTAAGTTCAATAAACTCACTAACACCTTAAATATACTCACTATATTTTTTATCCCTTACAACACAATTGTTTTATAGCAACTGATTCTAAGCCTTTTTAACAAACTCAGATTTTAATTTCATCGCACCAAAACCGTCTATTTTGCAATCAATATCATGACCATCTTTGGCTCTATGTATTAACTTAATACTTTTTACCTTTGTTCCTTTTTTCACCGCAGAAGAGCTACCTCTGACCTTGAGATCTTTGATCACAATAATATCGTCCCCATCATTTAAATGATTCCCGTTCGCATCAGTGATCTGCTCATCATTGGCTTCTTCCGCTTCATTTGGGTTCCATTCATGAGCACATAAGGAACAGACAATCAATTCTCTGTCCTCATAAGTATATTCCGAACCACAACTTGGACAATTTGGTAATCCCGACATCATCTAACACCTCCATCCTAATATACCATCTATACTAGCATACATAGCAACTCGACTCTACCATTACAGTAAACATCAACCAAAACTACACTTCATTCAATCTTCACGGTTAACCAAAAATTGATCGATTGCATCAGTGGTTATTTTCTGTTGTTGCTCCCTTGAGATAGTCGCATCCGGATCACCTTTTTGTTTCCCATAATGACCGAACTGTGCATGGTTGCCGCCCTCTATTGCAACGACATTGTCAGTGTAATCGATCTCTTGAGACACATCTGTCTCCAGTGTGCCGTAAATTGTTAGTGTCCGATCTGAGGGGTAATCACCGTAAATATACGCACCCATCAAAATAAGTCCATCAACTTTCGTTTGATTCTTCGATGCATAATCACTCGCCATTGCACCACCTAAAGAATGCCCACCTATGTACCAATCTGTTAGATCAGGAAATTGCTCAATCACTTGATCCGCTTTACTCGCACCAAAAACTGCAAGATTAAACGGCATTTTTACTAGAATCGTCGTGATCCCAGTTTGCGTAGTGATTTTCTCCATCATCGGCAAGTATGCCAAATGTTCAACTTTTCCACCAGGATAAAAAATCATGCCAGTATCGCTTGGTGAACTTGGTGATAGCACGATATAGTCGTCTTGAACTTCTAAGTTTTTACCATTTTTCATAACAGCTAGAGCAACTTCTTCTGCGTGATAATAATTAGAAACATAGATAAAAAATCCAGCTGTTATGATAAGTAAGAGCGAGATAACTATTGTCAGAGTTATTTTCAAACGTCTTTTCACCCTAACTGCCCTCCTTTGTTGATCAACATATTAATATTTTTCCAGCTGAAATATAGTTCGCTTAAAGTATCGGACAAATTTTGAATGGAAGAAGTAAAAAATGTCCGATATCAAGCAGCTTTGGACAAATTATTACCAATGATATGAAAAAATGTCCGAAGTGGCGCTACTTTGGACACTTTTCAATTCAAATGATTAAAATTTGTCCGTGGTCGGCTCACTTCGGACAAATTCACTCAGCGATCTTAAAAATTTGTCCGATATTATAGATAGTAAACAATCATGATCAAAATGCTTTCTTATTGTTGTTTTATCTCACGTGGTTCAGCATCTGCTTAATCACCTTTGCCAATCGCTTAATCCCTTCTTCAATCATCTCTTCGCTAGAGTTTGTATAGTTAAGTCTCAATGTATTCACATTTTCCCCGTTCACGTAGAAAGGATCGCCCGGCACAAAAGCAACATTTTCTTTTGCTGCTAAGTCAAATAGCTCGAGTGATGACATTCCTTCAGGCAAGGTCACCCAAAGGAACATACCACCTTCAGGTTGGGTGCTTTTTATTTCTTTTGGAAAGTACTTCTCAATCATCGCAACCATGGATTCTCTTTTCTGCTTATACATTTGTCTTATTTTTTCAATATGATTTTCTAAATCATTATCTGTTAAAAATTGATGCACGATTCTTTGCGAGTAGTAGTTTGTGTGCAAGTCGGCCGCTTGTTTGGCAATAATTAATTTTTCCATCAATTTACCTTGAGCACAAATCCAGCCTAACCGCATTGCTGGTGCGACAATTTTTGAAAAAGAACCTAACATAATCGACTGATCACCGAGAAATTTCTTAATTGGCGGTAAATCCTCACCGATAAATCTCAACTCACTATAAGGGTCATCTTCGATTAAAATTGTTTGATGTTGCTTGAGTCGTTCAGCAATCTTTTCTCTATTTTCAGCTGAATAGGTTACCCCAGAAGGGTTATGGAAATTTGGTACTGTATAAAATAATTTTGGATTGTGCGCTTTTAAAGTATCAGCTAATTGATTGAGATCAATTCCGTCATCGTTCAATGCTACTGATTGAAACTCAGGCTCAAAGATTGAGAATGCCTGAATCGCACCTAAATAACCAGGACGTTCGAGCACGACTTGATCACCTTTATTGAGTAATATTTTCCCAATTAAGTCTAACGCTTGCTGTGAGCCACTTGTAATTAAGATCTCATCCGCTTCTACATTTAAACCAAACCGTTGATAATACCTTTCAGCAATATATTCTCTCAATGGGAGATATCCCTCAGTCGAACTATATTGAAGGACTGAACTACCATAATCAGATAATACTTTCTCCGATGCCTGCTGAATTTCTTTAATCGGAAAAGAATCCGGATTAGGAAGCCCCCCCGCAAATGAGATAACTTCTGGATTTTCTGTCACCTTTAAAATTTCCCTAATAAACGATTTTTGAACATGATTCATTCGACCTGCAAATTCAATATTCATGATTATTCCACCACTTTCAATGATTATAAATTGGATTTAGAGAAAACAAAAAACCTTCCCCCTAATTATCATTTAGGACGAAGGTAAATTATCCGTGGTACCACCTAATTTTGTACAATGTACACGCTCAATCTAGTACGGACTTGATCTGTCGATACTAGTTCCCTGATAACGCTGGGACTTTCGTTAAATCTTACTTGCATGATGCTTTCAGTTTAATGCTCAGTGGCTACTTTTATTACATCTCTCACGGGAAATTCTCAGCAACATTCCCTCTCTTTACTTCAAGTATGTAACTACTCCCCCACATCAAAGCTTTTACTTATTTAATTGTAGCTATCGTATCAAATACTGCTCAGATCGTCAATACAAAATAGGTAGTTTTCTGAATCTTTCATAAAGGAGTCATTTAAGCTGTATTGTAATAAATCAAAAACATGTTATAATAATTAAAACTCAATTGACCACTTTGGTTTTTTGGTCACATCGTGAAAAGGTAGGTGATATTCAGTGGCTGTGAATCGTAGGCAGGACATACTAAACGCTGCTACACAATCATTTTCTTTATTTGGTTACAAAGCAACAACGATGGATCAAGTAGCTAAATTAGCCAGTGTCGGCAAAGGCACAATCTACACTTTCTTTGCGAATAAAGAAGAATTATTCAATGAAATCATTACGAAGCTAATTGCAGACATGCAACAAAAAGCAACAGGAGTGATTGTGCCAGGGGAGAAATTTCAAGACAATGTCCATCATGCATTAGTTGAAATGTTAGACTTTAGACGTGATCATCAACTAATGATTAAACTTATTCAAGAACAACGCGATATTGGTACACCAATCGTTAATAATGTACTTGATAAAGTAGAAGAATCGATTTTAACTTTTATTCGTGATAAAATTGAGATTGCTATTCAGCGTGGTGAAATTAAAAAATGTGACCCAGATATTTTTGCCTACATTATACTTGTAACTTATATTTCTTTAATTTTTGATTGGGAAAAGTCACGTGAACCACTATCAAAAGAAGAGATTGCAGAAATATTCCAAACATATATTTTCAATGGATTATCTCTTAGGTAATCCGATTTTTTAACTTAAAACTGACCAAATGGCCACTTTGGTCACTCAGTTACAAGTCGCACTCAATCTAGATATACCAAATGTTTTATTGGGTTCGTTTTTAGGAGGGGGAAACTACATGCTTAAGTCTTTATTCAATAAAGATAATTTCAAAATATTACAAAACAAAAAACTGCTCATCGCTATCACTGCGGTCATATTTATCCCAATCCTTTATGCAGGAATGTTTTTATGGTCATTTTGGGATCCATATGAATATATCGATGATATCCCTATTGCTGTAGTCAACGAGGATCAAGGGTATCTGTTTGAAGGTGAATTACTTCAGGTGGGTGATGAACTGGTCGACAATATGAAAGTGGAAGATTATAATTTTAATTTTGTTGATAAGGATGAAGGATATTCAGGTCTTAGAAACCTAGATTACTATATTTTGATTGAAATTCCAGAAGACTTTTCAAAAAATGCAACAAGTGTGATCGATCATCCACAAAAATTAGAGCTAATTTACGCACCAAATGAGAGTTATAACTTTTTAGCCTCTCAAATGGGAGAGTCAGCTATGCTACTGATTCAACAGCAACTTGAAGCGGAAATAACAAAGACCTATATTAATACGGTAGTGGATAAAGTAGATGGCGTAAAAGATCTGTTAATTGAAGCAAAAGATGCAACAGTGGAATTAAATGAAGGTGCTTATCAGTTAGATGATGGTGCTAAGCTGATTTCTACAAACTTAGTTACTCTTTCTGAAAAGATGGTTGAATACGCGGATGGAGTCGGAGCAGTTGCTGATGGTGTAGACCAACTTTCAGGTGGTACCAATACATTATCATCAGGGATTCAAGAGCTTTATGACAATAGCAAAAAGTTAAGGGATGCTTCCGTTGAGGTTCAATCAGGAACAGAACAATTAAATCACGGAATGAAAGTTGCAAATGATGGAGTCAAACAGATCGAACAAAATGTTCCCGCATTAATTTCTGGAACAGATCAAGTAAATCTTGGGTTAACAACATTCCAAACAGAATTGCCAAAACAAATGGTTAATCAAATAAAAACAACTGTTATGGATCAAAAAGATTCCACTCGGAAAAAATTAAATCAAGCAATGATGAACAAAAAGGATGAGTTATCTCCTGTCATCTCAAAAAAATTAACAAACGAAATTGCAAGTGGTACAGCTGAAACCGTCGCAAATGAGGCAGCTAATATTGTTAAGGCTACCGTAGCAGACTTTGATATGAATCAAATTGTCGCGAGCATTACTCAAGCGATTCGTGAGGTGTCAGATCCCGGAATCGCCCAAACGAAACAAGAAGTAAGAGCAGTTTTACAAGCAGCAGATGTGTCAGACGAAGTCGTTGATGAAGTATTAACTAAATTAGATCCCGATTATCATATGATTCAAAAAATGATTGCTACCAAGGTTGAAGCAACTTTAAACAATGCATTAGCTAATATTGAAATTACGGATGTACAACAAAAACAATTGGAAAAAATTATTATAGAAAAAGCAGAAACAAAAGTCACTGCTGGTGTTAATGCCACACTAGACAACTCACTCGTTCAAGTTGATCAAATGATCGATAATTATGAGAACAAACTTGAAGCAAATCTAGATTCAATTGCCAAAAGTTTAGAATCTGAGATAAAAGCAGCATTAAATGAACCAATTGGGCAATTACAAGCTGGTGTCAACCAAATTAATGATGGACAAAAACAACTATATCAAGGTGTTCAAGCTTTAGGTAATGGAACAAACGATCTCGTTCAAGGCTCTAATGCGTTACATCATGGGCAAAGTAATTACGTGTATAACATGAATCAATTTACTGATGCATTTAGCCTTGCAAATAACGGCTCAAATGACCTTGCTTCAGGCGCTAATGAACTCCAGACTGGAACGGCTACTCTATTAGATGCCACGACCTTACTTCAAGATGGAACAAATCAATTAGCAGAAGGATCTGTTGATTTACATGAGGGGACAAATACATTACTTGATGGCACAAAGTTATTTTTTAAAGAAATGACCTCAGCGTCAGATGCTGCAAATGATGTGAATGTATCTGAACAAACGAAAGACATGTTTGCTAGTCCGGTTGATGTGTTAAATACAAAAATAAATGAGGTACCGAACTATGGTACTGGATTTGCACCATACTTTTTATCTCTAGGTTTGTTTGTTGGTGCTTTAATACTGTCCGTTGTTTATCCGTTACGAGATACATCATCCATTCCAAGTAATGGTACAGAATGGTTTTTGCGTAAATTCATTATGTTATCGGGAATTGGAATTTTACAAGCTTTAGTTGCATCTGTCATTTTACTTCTCGGATTAGGAATCGACGTTCAAAGTGTGCCACTCTTTATCATGTTTGCGATTTTTACTAGTTTAACATTTGTTACACTAATTCAATTCTTTGTAACTGTATTTGATGACCCTGGTCGTTTTATCGCGATCCTTATTCTAATCTTACAGTTAACAACAAGTGCCGGAACATTCCCGCTTGAATTAATTCCTAAAGTATTGCAACCATTCAATACGATTTTACCAATGACGTATTCAGTTGCAGGCTTTAAAGCTGTTATTTCAAGTGGTGATTATAGTAAGATGTGGGCAAATGCAGGCGTGCTCGTTATCTTTATGACACTATTTATTGTCTCGACATGGATATACTTTGTTATTAAATTTCAGAAACAATCTGTCCAAAGTGTCGAAGAGTTTGACGCTTAATTAGCAATCACACTCAATAAATATCACATCGATAGGTTATTGGGAAATTCATTGATCGGTGTTATCCTGCGATTTAAATTTAAATAAGTTTGAACAAGCGAAAAATCCGAGTAATGAACAAATATGTTTGTTACTCGGATTTATTTTTCAGTATAAATATGAAATATAGTTATATCTTCATTTTGGGAGATTGTATAATCAAGTTAGTCACCTAAAATAAAAGGTCATGTGAATTTCATGTTATATTGAAAGTACGACCAAACAATATAAGGAGTGAATTCACATGACCCAAGTAAATACTATCAAAAAATCACACTCATACACGTTATTCATTTTGATCTTCTTGATTTTATAAACAAAAACCCCAACGAAACTCATATTCTTCATCGGGGTCCTCTCATGTTGTTACTAAATTTTCTACTTCAAAAAAATTCTAAACCTTCCGCGCCACTTCTTCATCCAATATCCTTTTCCGTTCCCTCCAATCTGGCATCAATAGTTGAAGCAGATTGAAGAAGTTGAAGTCGTGATCGGGATATTTGAAATGAAGGAGTTCGTGTAAGATGACATAATCGATACAAAATCTAGGAGCGATGATAAGGTCTTTGTTCAAGATAATCTTGTTCCCTCGCGGTAAATAACTGCCCCACCTTAATTTCATTTTTCTCGTCTCTAATTGTGGGCGTTTTATGTCATATATTCTTACAAGTTCATGCATACGGCTTAAAGACTCTTGAAAAACAATCTCTTGTCTTTGTTCGTACCACTCGATCATTAATTGCTCTTTTCTATGAAAATCTTCTACAACTTTTACATACATTTCAATCGTTCCACGATAGTAACGAACATATTCTTCTGCAACTGTCTCATACACTTTTAACCTATACTGTCTGCCCAAATACCTAAATGTTTCACCTGTTACATATTCACGTGGAATTTTCTTATATGGTGCAGTACGTTTAAAATAGTTTAACTTTGATAAGATCCAGCGACCTTTTGACTCAACAAAAGCCTTTATTTCGTCAATGTCCACTTCATCATTGGCCGAAACAAATATATGTTGATCTGGCTGAACAGTGAGGTTTATATGCTTTACATCTTTACGAATCAATTCAAAAGCAACTGGCTGATCACCATATTGTACAGTTAATATCATCATTAAAACCTCTGTCTTGCAATTTCTTGCATATTTCGATTCAGTTTATCAATTGTATCCCAGTCTAGTTCAAGATTATACTTTTCCTTGTATTCAAATAGTACATCTTCAATTGCTTGTTCCATACTGTTTCTCACGTCTTGATTATTGTGCCAATCGACTTTTACTTGCTCTTCAATTGCTTTTTCGATATCAAGGGATACTTTTCCTAAAATATCTTTCATCGCTACGTCTTTATTTGTCTCATACTTTGCCCGTTCCTCTGTAAGTACATCATGAAGACTTCCGTAAAACGCTTGAGCATGTGGGTTACGTTTAATATCATCGGGATAGCCAACGATATCCTCTTCTTCATACTCATCGGCATACTTATACATTGCTTCGAGATACTCTTTCTCACTAATTCGCTTTTCCTTGTATTTATTAAACGTTTCTTCAATCATCTCGGAAAACTTTTTATAATATGCAGGGTCTTTCCCATAATTATTACTAATACTTTGGCTGATGCGACTGCGAATAGCATCAGCTCGTGAAGCTTCTCCTTCAAGCATTTCAACTTCTCGTAATAGTTCATTTTTATCTGTTAAATTCACTTGCTTTGTGATTCGGCTTACGTCATGGCTTGTAATATCGCTATCGATAAGTTGTTGCATTTTTGGATCTAACTCGGACAAGTCCACTGAATCACCATACCGAATTCGAACGGACTTTCTTAATTCCGTATAAAACTTTACATCTCGCTCAATATCTTTAATTTCATCTTCCATCGCGTTATACAGATTCGATGAGCTGATCGCAAATTTTAATGACGTTTCTACTTTATTTAACTTTGCATAAAAATCGTCCCTTATCCGTTGATCTGCTAGAATAACCTCATATGCACCACTGTCTTCAGTATTATGAACAGTTTTGAAAATATCAACAAGATTACTATAATTTTGCCTCAGTTCCCCGATAATTTCCATCGAATCATAGAGTGTTCCTTCTAAGTCTTTGGGATCAAATTGTTCCAGTCCACTACCAGAATAAACGTTCATTGCGTTATTTAATTCTGTTAAAAGTCCTCTGAAATCAATGATTAAACCACGATCTTTTTTATCATATAATCTGTTCACTCGAGCAATTGCTTGTAATAAATTATGCTCTTTCAACGGTTTATCAACATAAAGCACTGCTGCTCTTGGTGCATCAAAACCTGTGAGTAATTTGTCAACAACAATTAAAATATCAAAGTCTCCATGAATAAACTGATCTTTGATCGATGTTTCATAACGTGTTTCATCCCCATATCGTGCCATCATTCGATCCCAATATTTTTGAACGATATCTGACGTTTCTTTTGTCGGATCATCATGACCTTCTCTTGTGTCAGGTGGGGAAATGATGACTCTTGCTTCAAGCTCATCATAAAACTCAAACATCTTTAAATAACGAATTGCATCTGCTTTACTACTTGTCGCCAACATTGCATTAAGCTCAGTTCCAGCTAGTGTTTTATTATAATGTTCAATAATCCACATCGTAATTAACTGAATCCGCTTTTGGGATGATGCGACTCTTGTCAACGTACTCCATCGTTGTTTCACATCTTGCTTTTGTTCTTCTGAGAGTCCTCTTGTTAACATTTCTAAGTTACGGTCAATAATTTCGTCATTCACTTCTTGTTCGACCATTAATCCTTCATAAAATAACGGTAAAATGGTTTCATCTCGTACCGCGTCAGCGATCGTATACGTATGAATAAGATCCCCGAATTTCATCATTGTGTTCTTCTCTTTTTTCATAAGTGGTGTTCCTGTAAAGCCTAAATATGATGCGTTAGGGAAAACTTTCCTCATTTTGTTATGGAACTTACCATATTGTGTTCGGTGTGACTCATCAACTAATACAAAAATATCTTGTGATAAAATTGGTTCCTGATAATCTGCCGCTGTTTCAAATTTATTTACAATTGTTGTAATAATATCAGCTGCATTATCATTAATTAAATCAACTAAATGCCTACCTGTACTTGCCTGATTCGGCCGTAAACTTGTATGCTGAAACGTTTGGTAAATTTGATGATCTAAATCAACACGGTCTGTAACAATAACTACTTTTGGATGTGCACCGCGTAAGGCTGAAAATATATATTTCGCAAACATAACCATTGTGAGCGACTTCCCACTACCTTGCGTATGCCAAATCACACCAGACTTTCGATTGCCATTTTCGTCCCGTTCTTCAATCCGGTTTACAATTTCTTTGACACCAAAAAATTGCTGGTAACGTGCGACCTTTTTTACGTTACTATCAAACACAATAAAATACTGCATAAACTCTAGTAATCTATCCGGATAAAATAACGAAACAATATCTTGATCTTGTTTAGCTATTTCTCTCGTTTGAATCGCATCATTTAAAATGTTTGATAGCCAGTCAATTTCTTCCTCCCTCCAAACCGCCCAAAATTTAGAAGGTGTCCCACATGTCGCATAGCTTGCTTCATTTCTATTTGTTGCCATGACGAGCTGAACAAACTTAAACAACTGTGGCGCATAATTTTGTTTTTGATTACGGATCATTTGACTAACTGCTTGGCTCAATGGGATAGCTGGCCGTTTATTTTCAATGACACCTATTGGGATTCCATTAATAAAGAGAACGATGTCGGGAAAAATATGTTCGATCCCATCTTCCCGTTCAACTTGAAATTCATCTGTCACATGAAACACATTATTTTCTGGATTTACCCAATCAATATAATTAATATTGAACGACCGGCGATTACCGTCAGGTGTAAATTCTTCATAACTTTTTCCAAGCATAAGTAAATCATAAATTTTCTCATTCGTGTTTACAAGACCATCTGTTAGTGGAACATCAATATCACTCAATGCTTTATCAAGGTTTCCTTCAGAGAAGGAGTGATATTCGCCTTTATACTCATAGCGATTTATTTTAGTAAGTTGTTCTTTTAAAACAGCCGTTAAAATCGGATTGTAAAAGTTATCCCGCATTGTAGTTGCCTCATTTGGTGATATATACTCATAACCTATTTCTTGAAGCAGTTCCAATGCTGGAACTTGACTTGATGGCCGTTCATGATATAGATTTTTACCCACTAGTTACAGCCTCCTTTACCCGGACAATTCCTGTTAAGAGCAGTTGCATAAGACCTTTTTTCTGTTCCTTTAGTTGTTCGACTTCTTGTTTTAGTAGGTCGATCTCTTGGTCAGCGGTTGATAGGATTTTGGCGATGCGATGTTGTTGTGAAATACTTGGAACCTCAAGTGTTGTTTTTAAGAATTCTGTTTTAGATAAATTAAATCTTGTAGAGCCCTGAGCAAGCCGCATCATTTCATATCTAAAGCTATCTCCTCTTAAACAGTACCTTAAAAACTCGGGTAAAACCTCTTCAAAACTGTTTAATCTAAAGCCGAAACAAAAACTGTTCAGATAAATATCTTCTTCTATTTCATCTAAAAGGACTGAACTCATTCCTACCTCATGAGGGGTCTCTGAAGATGTTGTAAAAAATACATCACCATACTTTATCATATTTTGTTTTTCCCCTTCTTTGAGTAACACCCTATCAAAAACATTTAAATTCAATTTAGAATTATCAAATATATTTTTAAAAGTGATAAATTTTTTCCCTGTTCCAAAATCCTTACGTGTTTTTCCGGTTAAACCATTATAAGTCTTACCTAAATCCCTTAACTTTAATTTAAACCACTGATTTGAATTGACTGGTGTAAGTAGTTCTTGCATCAACCCTTTTTTCTGTTCTTCTTTTTCTTTAATAAGGGATTCTTTTAATTCAATCGCCCGATCCCATGTTGATAATATATCTGCTATTTTTTGTTGTTCATCTACTTTATTTGGTATTGGTATTTTATGCATATGGACATCATTCCTATTTAAAGTAGGAACGCCTGTGCCTGCATGAAATCTTTCAAGTTTTATATATTTATATAAGTAGTATACAAACTTTTCTACATTCCTCTTAAAGTCTGTTACCCATAAAGTTGTATTGTGTGGCCAAAAGTTGTCCGTAATATAAAAAACATTACCAATTGTCCCTGATCTTCCAGTCACAACTCCTGGTCCCTCAACTTTATATTCATTGTGATATCTAGAAATCCCATTGGAATAGCAAACGGGAGTATCCCCAATATTCACCTTTGATGCCGGCAGATCGAACCCTCTCTGTAATGGAGCTATGTCTTTTAGCTGTTTTACTTCCCAATCTGAAGGAAAGATATCGTTCCTGTATTGTTTATAACCTGCCGGAATAATCTCCTGTCTAATCTGCTCAATCCTATCCTTTATTTCTTGATTCAATAGTGCTCCCCCACTTTCTCCCATGCAAAATATGTTTACTTCAACCTATTCCGCTCTATAAACTTATCAAAGTCATCTTTCTCTGGATTTTCAAGTCGCTCTTGATGAAAAATTTCATACTGATCTGTTGCTAATTTATCAGCTACTTCCCTTCGAACTTTACCTGCATTTTTGAGTATTTCATGTTCATTAAATTGCAAAAATGCATCTAATCGTTCGATCCAGTCTTTCATATACATGGCTTCATGTCTTCTGGCTTGTAATTCTGCATAGTCTAGGTACATGGTGACGATTCGATTTAATTCATCTAATTCTGTATCTGTTAAGTAATTTTTTGCTATGGTAACATCTTCTTTCCGAACTTTGTCACCTTTCCATGAGGTCAATCCCATGTTTTCTTTTGAGGCATAGCCCGTAACTTGATTAATTCGGGAGCTGTATACCCATGAATTGCGAAATGCAATTTGTTTTGCACTGTTGCAAAAAACTCCCTTGTCAGTGGAATATTAGGATCATAATCAACTGACGTGGCGTAAATATCAGTGATCTGTTTGTAGAAACGTTTTTCTGATGATCGTATATCACGAATACGTCTTAAAAGTTCATCAAAATAATCGCTTCCAAGATTCTGAACTTCCTTTAATCGTTCATCATCCATTGTAAAACCTTTGACAAGATACTCATTCAATCGCTCTGTCGCCCACTTTCGAAAACGGTGTTCCACGATGAGAACGAACACGATAACCAACGGCGAGAATCATTTCGAGATTGTAAAAGGCTACTTCGCGATCGACTTGACGAGTCCCTTCAGTTTGAACTATTAGGTTTTTCCTAATAGTTGCCGTATCATCCAACTCGCGCTCTTGATAGATGTTTTTTATATGTTCATTTATTGTCGGTATTCTTTTTTGATATAGATCTGCCATCGCTCTCTGTGTCATCCACACTGTTTCATCTTCCAAGCGCACATTAATCTTCGTTTCGCCATCTTCTGTTTGGTACATGAGAAACTGAGAATCATTCGACATGCTTTACACCTCCACCTCAAAATATATAATCATTATTCTAGCTCCCTTAACTCCATCTCATTTAAACTTTTGCCGTTATGCTTCCATTGTCTGCGTCCATTTTCCGTTCCTCCAGCTATAGCCGCAGCCGCGTAACTTGGACTATTGAAAATATAATCATCCGTAAATTCATAAAGGCCTTCATGACTCATTTCTTTTAATACTCCACTTTCAACCAATGAGCTTCTCATCTTTTTGATAGCTGGCAATGCAGAAGGTCGATCCTCAATAACCGCTGTTGATCCTTTGAGTACGATATATTTATCATCTTCAATTTTCATTTGAGCTTGTGCATTATATACACCAAACTCATAAATCACATCTTCTTCAGATTCCTTTTTTTCCATTGACTCAATGCGTTTTGGCTCCAGAATATCGATCCCGACTGATGACATAATTAATCTGATCGCACTTAGAAAATGCTTCATTTCCGCTGTGTCGACCTCCGACAGATTAGGTGTAGAAGGTATTTGGTTATTTTCCAGTTCTGCTTTATCCGCCTGGGTAATCAGCTTGTGTATTTCAGATTCAAGATATTGGATTTGCGTTTTCGTTATGTAGTCGTCTTTAGAAGTAAATACAATCGCCTCATCCCAAAAATCCTTCTGTTTTCCACCACGCGAATGACTTTTGAGCCTCAAATCAACTGACTCTCCTTCACCAACATAGACCATTAATTTATCTGGATTTTCGATGTTATTTCCAAGTAAAATATAACAACCTGGCTTCTTTGATTCATTTCTTTCTAAAAACTCTCTTAATTTTGTCCTTGGAAATATTGTTGTATATATCGTCATGTTAGATATTTCCACCGTTCTAAGTCCTTTTGGATTTCCATCGACTAAAAACAAACGGATTAAACTTCCCGACAAGTGAATCCCTCCGTTCAGAAATCATTACATTAATCTCTTTTTTACTCATCGATTCTTTTTGGTTCTTTTTTTTCTAACTGTTTAATACTTTTTTCAGGTGTAGGCAAATTCTCGGGCATGGTACCACCAAGGTCTTCAATTGTTTGTCGAACTTTTGCTCCAACTTCATAATGTGTTCGATTCGCTTTTGTTTTTCCTTTTATGCGATCACGCCGTAATTTTTCATCTGTTTGCGTAGCTCTAAATAAATTGGCGGCTAATTCGGTACTTCCCATATGATCAAGAATTTGCTGGCTCTTTCTTAGCTTTTTTCGTTGATGAATCTGTTTGGCCCCCATCCCACCATATAAACCTTGGTAACCATGGTTTTGAAAAACTGCATAGTCATAAGGTGTTTCAACACCTGCATTTTGTGCCGCTTCAGCCAAGGATTTATTATGTTCCTTTAATTCATTTCTTATCGCTAGCCGTTTTTGATCTTCATCTAATGACTGAAATTCATCCTGTAGCTCTTGCTTACGGGTTTGAACTGCGAAATATGTTTGGCCTAAAGCAACAACTTCTTTTTTAGGATCCGCATTTTGGACAATTAGATAGCAAGCATATCGAGACAACATCATATCATTAATTCCACGAACAGCTCCTGAACCCAATTCAACCATTTTCCTGACCTCAGGAAAATGGTCTAAAACGTTATGGCCACTGTTTCACAAGCTTCTTTAGCTTTGTCAATTACCCTTGAAAAATTCTCCCATTTACTATACTGTAAAATTTCTTGCAAATCCCTGGCATACCAATAATCTTCACCATAGTCATTGACATGACGATATTCCTCAAACACCCGCTCGTTATACGAATCTATATTTGACATGAGTGCTCCCCCCCTTATTGTTAAAGCCCCAACTCTTTCAAATACTTCTCCATCTGACTTTCTACTTCTTTCAATTCTGTTTGAATATCTTTTATGTTTGTCGCTACTTGTTCCATATCAACTGGATCTTCTTCCTCAAATGTGTCTACATAGCGCGGAATGTTTAGGTTAAAGTCATTCTCCTCGATTTCTTTAAATGTTGCGACATAAGAAAATTTATCGATTGTTTCATAGTTGTTATATGTTTCAACAATTCGATCAACATCTTCTTTGCGTAAGAAGTTTTGATTGGAACCTTTTTCAAAATACTCTTCACCTGAAGCATCGATGAATAACACATCTTTTTGTGTACGTCCCTTTTTAAACACTAAAACAGTTGCTGGAATACCTACTCCATAAAATAGTGCTTCTGGTACCCCGATGACTGCATGTAAGTAATTTAACTTAATAAACTGTTCTCGAATTTGTTTCTCTGCTGCTCCCCTAAATAAAACACCATGAGGTAAAATGGTAACCATTGTTCCACCCTCAGCAAGTGATGCTAACATATGCTGAACAAATGCCATATCTCCACGACTTGCAGGAGCTATTCCCCAGTCAAAACGACGATATGGATCAAGCTCTGGTGACATGCGGAAGCGATCTTCACCTTCGCCAGCAAAACCTTCTGCCCATTTCGCCAATGAAAATGGCGGATTCGCAACAATTCGTTGGAATTTCATTAAGTTCCCCTGATCATCTAAATGAAGAGGGTTTGCAATAGTATCTCCCCATCCGATATTCGCGTCATCAATATTGTTTAAAAACATATTCATTTTCGCGAGAGAATGGGTTTGCCCATTTCGTTCCTGGCCATATATTGCAACTTTACGATCCTTTACTTTATCAACAACACGGATTAATAACGAACCTGAACCACACGTCGGGTCATAAATTCGGTCGTTCTCTTCTGGTTCTACAAGTTGTGCTAATAGTTCAGATAACATAGGGGGAGTGAAAAATTCCCCGCCTTTTTTACCTGCATCAGAAGCAAACTGCTCAATCATATACTGATAAGCATTTCCAATAATATCTTCATCTTCAATCATAGATGGACGAAGGTCGAGACGATTGAAATCTTCCAAAACGTTTCTTAGAATAGTGTTTCGCTCTCGTGTTGAACCTAAAACAGCTTCACTATTAAAATCAATATTACGAAATACCCCGCGTAATTTTGTTGCGTTCGTGTCTTCAATATTACCTAGTGCTTTATTGATAATCACACCGATTTCTGGATTAGTTCGCTCACTATATAAATAATCAAACGTTGATTGTTCATCTAACACGAATCGCTCACGATTCATTGCTCTCTGAATTCGTTCATCATTCCCATCGTATTTTTCCTGGTAAACTTCTAATCTCTCTTTATGTACGTCACTCATATATTTCACGAATAACATGACAAGGATATAATCTTTATATGTGCTCGAATCAATTTTTCCTCTAAATGTATCAGCAGCACTCCAAAGAACTCGATTAATCGTATCTTGTGTAGTCTTTCCCATTAATAATCCCTCATCTTCTCTTTAATAATTTCACTTGTGATCCCTTGATAGTATTGATCTTTCTGTTCAATAAGATCATTCAGTAATCGACGCTCTCTTAAATATAGCTTGTGTAATTGTGTAATGTTTTCTTGATCTGTTAATGATAACTTTGGTATTTGAAGCCTGCGAATGATTTTCTGATTAATGTTTGGAGTAAGTGTTCCAGATTGTGATCGGAAAAACTCTCGCCTCACATTACTCGTATTTAAGTACCAACTAACATACTCTGGTAAATATCCCGTGTGTGTAATTTCAATTGATACAAAATAAGATGGAATCAAAACGCCAGCTTGATGTTCTTGAATACAAACAGACGTAAACGGTTCATTTAACCGTAGAAGAATTTCCCCTACTTGCGTAAAATAATGATCATCTAAAATTTCATTACTAGGAAAAAGTTCAAGCTCTGCCTCATTAAAATCACCATGTGCTTCAATATTGTTTAAACTTAGTATTTTATACTTCTTTTCTAATTCAAGCTCACTTCTCGCCCGCTTTCGTGATAAAATTAAACCAGACTCGATTTGACTAATTTCACCTAACCTCACGTAACACCACCTACCTGCTTTTTAAGTTTAAAAATCATATTTAACATTTGAATACCATTATACATACCACGAAATTATTGTCAAGTTTATATTTTGTTAAATTAATCATTTAACAAATGAGTGCAATGTGTTTTTTTTATATAACTCGCTAAACACAGGTTACCAATCATTTGGTGAAAAGTAACCTAGCATAGGAAATAACTATTTTATGCTAGGTTTGTGAGCTTTTGGGTTTAAGTCAATGTTTTCGAAACATAAATATTAAGTTTTTCAGTTTGTTTTTTGATGATTCTTTATATTAAACTACGTGACTTAGCGTGGATCTAGTTGGCTTAAAAACATACTGGCCTACCATAAAAGGTGATCATGCCGTCTCTCCGCGTAAAGTCCTGCAGTGAATGTACGCTGAAATGAATCATGTGGCATAAGTATATAAGTAATGAGTATTTAACAAATCTATATTAATAGCGAAAATAAACTTTTGGTAAAAAACAATAGGAAATCCCTGATATAAAAGGATTTCCCTAATTCAACGCTTTATTATCACTCGTTAAGAACAAAATAATATTCTTCTGAAATGGCGGTTCTTACAAGGATTTATTTTGTTTGTACAATTCTCTTTTCAGTAATACCACACACTCCACATGGGACGAGTTACCAAGCTTGATGTCTAGTTTTTTTTTAGGTGAGTACGTCTGCGGGAACATGTCGACTAAAGATGTACGTTCGTGGGAATAGGTCAATAAATTTTGTTATATGCCAAGGCTTAAAGTCATCTTGTTCATCCTATTACGATCTTCAA
>DUPD01000096.1 GCA_012838505.1 Bacilli bacterium
ATCGTCCTTTCTGTTGAATGTTGTATCGACAACTCCATTCTACAAAAAAGGACGATTTTTTTGAACTAAAAAACACTAAAAGGGCTGGACCGAAGGTCAATAAACATTGACTTTTCGGACAGCCCCTCTAAAACTAGTCGGTTTCAACTGTCGTTGTTTGATTTTCTAATTCATTTAATCGTTCTTCGATTTGCTTCAAATAAGATTGAATATTTTTTTGATGTGGTTGAATCGTTGCATGCCAGCTCTCAATCGAATCTTTCACATCAAGCGAAAGCTCTTTAATTAATTGAACACCTTCTTTTGAAGTGTTGATAATCTGCTCTGAAAGCTCTTTACCGTTTTCTTTAACATGCTCAAGTGAAACTTTCAATTCCACTGCTTGTCTTTTCAGATCTGCCCGTGTTTCTTTACCAGACTTAGGTGCATTAAATAAAGCGACCGCTCCACTAATGATACCTCCAGCTAGAAAACCTAGTAATAATGATTTACCTTTAGCCATAATTTACACTCCTTTCTACTCACTACTACTTACTATTATCTTCTCTTTATTTCACTGAGTCAAACATCAAAAGCAAAAGAAAATTAAAAACACTGCCCAACAAGGAAATTAACTGTATATTAAGTGTTATTTTACAAAAAACAGATTATATACTATTCTATAACTGATATAAATTAGCCTAATTAAGGAGCAGCATCGAAATGAAAAAAATCATCTTCTTATTATTAATGGGACTCACAATTATTATGTTCTTTATTTTTATTCAAAAAATTAATGTTGAAAAGACAGAAGAAATACCAGACGTTAAAGTCGAAGAAGCTGAATTTGAAATGTCTGGTTACTATTATTTCGGCTATCTTGATCAAAGAGAAAAACAAGATCATACGATAGAAAAAGATTATTTCGATATGATGGATAACCACTTTCAAGAATATCAGAACAGCACGTCGATAATCTTAAATGAAAATAAAGAAGTAAATGAAGATATCATCGACTATTTCGAATCAATCGGCGGATTGAGGCTCTATTCAATGCCAGCTACAGACACCACTTTGCAAAATGGGGATTATCTCACTTTGCTCGTCAAAGGTCCGATTCAAGAATCTTATCCAGCAGTCATCACAAAACTTGAAAAAACTGAAATACTCTATCCTAGAAATTAAAAAGCATCCACCAGTTAAAAGAGTGGATGCTTAGCTTTTGATATATTATGCAAATTCAAAGTTAGATCGTCTCATGATCGATTGGATGATTGGATACAAGATGATTGTAAAAATGACGTTGAACAACACAGCTGGCAATACAACACCAACAAACATTGCAACGAACGAACCGCCCATTAAACCGACAACATAAAGTGCCATAATCAAGAATACTGATCCACTTACAACCGTTCCAATCGTAATTAAAACAGGTACAGCAATTTTTTGATTAACTTGCTTCGGAATGATTAGTAATAAACCAAAAAAGATAAATGCAGTAATCGGCTTTTCTACTAGATTTGATATTTGCCCACCAGGCGCGCCTGTTGTTAGTGCTGAAATCACACCTGTAGCTAAACTAACAACAACGACATAATTGACTTTTGGAAATAACATTATCCCTAAAAACATCATTGGTAACATAATATCAGGTTTCATCCCAAATAAAATTGGTGGTGAAATCAAGTGTAAAACAGCACCGATCCCCATAAATAATGCCAATAGAACTAAATCTTTCGTTTTCATGCTCATCTCTCCTCTACTAAGCTCATTTTTGAACCCCCATTTGTGCACTGATTGCCAAATGCGAGGTTTTTTCAATTATAACACAATAAATAATAAAGTAAATACTAAATATTCTGAGAAATCAAACTTGCAATTTCAGCTAAATCTTCCTGACTATAATCATCATTGTGCGTTACCCAGTTCAGCTGAAAACCATCCGTTTGATCATAGCGTGGAATTAAATGCAAATGAAGATGGAAGACCGATTGACCAGCAGCTTCCCCCGTATTACTTAAAATATTAATCCCTTTTGGCTTAAAGCTCTTCTCAATCGCCTGACTAATTTTAGGCACCCGAGCGAACAATTGACTTGCCACTTCCTCACTCGTCTGATAGATATCTTTCGTATGAGCCTTCGGAATCACAAGCGTATGTCCCTTCGTCACTTGACTAAGATCAAGAAATGCATAGACATCCTCATCCTCATACACCTTTGCAGATGGAATTTCACCAGCAATAATTTTGCAAAAAATACAGTTTTGATCCACTGACATCAGATTCACTCCTTTTTTATTTGACCCCATTTTATCATTAATCCACCCAGCTTAGCAAAAAAACGACAACCGCTCCGATTTGCATTCAGCTCTAATAATGGTAAAATTTATATACCATGATTAATCAAGATCGTTTCGGTAAAAATTGTTGAACCACGTTTGAGGAGGAAACAAGATGTCCAGCTTATTACAAATTGAGAATTTAAAAGGCGGCTATACGCACAAAAATGTGCTCCATGGCATTTCATTTGATGTTAAACCAGGTGAGATTATCGGTCTGATCGGTTTAAATGGTGCAGGAAAAAGTACGACAATTAAGCATATTATCGGTTTAATGGAACCACGAGAAGGTGAGATCAGATTATCGGGTTACAGAAACCAATCAGATACAGAAGCTTTTCGGAAACAGTTTGGTTACATCCCTGAGACACCACTATTATATGAAGAGTTAAATTTGTACGAGCATTTAAAGTTGACCGCAATGGCTTATGACCTCGATCAAAAGACATTTGACGAGCGCCTACCAAAGCTATTAAAAACATTTCGACTCGAAAAACAAATCAATTGGTTTCCGATTCATTTTTCCAAAGGGATGAAACAAAAGGTGATGATTATGTGTGCCTTCTTAATCGATCCACCGCTGTATATTATCGACGAACCATTTGTTGGACTCGATCCACTCGCAATTCAAGCACTATTAGATCGAATGATCGAGGTAAAAGAACAAGGTGCTGGAATTCTAATGTCAACTCATATTTTGGCAACGGCAGAGCGTTATTGTGATCGATTTGTGATTTTGCATGAAGGTGAAATCAAAGCAATTGGTACAATTGATGAATTGCGGGCTCAATTTAAGATGCCGTCAAGCACGCTAGATGATCTTTATTTGCAACTGACAAAGGAAGGTTAACCAATGGATAGTAAACATTTATTCAGGGAGCGATTTAGCGCCCATCTCAAAGAAACAGTTCGTTATCTTCAATACATTCTAAATGGTCACTTAGCGATTGCAATTTTATTTTTGCTTGGAGCAGGGGCTGTTTTTTATCAACAATTCTTAACCCAGCTACCAGACAATTTCCCAACAGACTGGATTGTAAGTCTATTATTTGCGCTCGTTGCTCTATATAATCCAATCCAGAATTTATTAAAGGAAGCGGATTTAGTCTTTTTATTTCCCGCTGAAAAAAAGCTAACACCCTATTTTAATCTAACCCTATGGTATAGCTTTTTAACTCAACTCTATCTTGTCGCAATTGTAGCAGCAGCTTTAGCACCGCTTTACCGGGCGAGTGAGTTAACAGAAAGCTATCAACTGCTGCTTTTAATGCTCGTCTTTTTTAAAGCGTGGAATTTTTTACTGAACTGGTGGATATTACGAGTAAGAGATCGAGCGATTCAGCGCGGTGAAAAATTGCTTCGCTTTCTGTTGCAGTTCGCTTTCTTTTATAGTTTTATCAATCGGCACGTTCTGATCGCAAGCCTAATTGCAATCGGCTTAATTGCTTTGTTCGTTTATCTCTATTATTATAGTCACCGCTTTGCCTTAGCTTGGGATCAATTAGTTGAAAAAGATCAGCAACGGATGCAGAGCTTTTACCGCTTAGCAAGCATGTTTACCGATGTGCCACACTTTAAAACATCGACCAAAAAGCGTCGTCTATTGGTGAGCTGGCTAACGAAGGCAATTCCATTTACCCAAAAACATAGCTACACATTTTTGTACCGAATCACATTTATCCGATCGGCTGATTATTTCGGTCTTTACCTGCGTTTAACAATGATTGGTGCACTATTGCTGGCCTATTTTGACCAGATTTTAATCGTCTTAGCTGTCAATCTACTGTTTCTATTTGTTACAGGGATCCAATTGATTCCGCTTTGGTACCACCATCGAACTCAAATCTGGGGCGATCTTTATCCGTTAAAACTGACTGAACGAAAAGGTGCAATCATCAAATTAATTGAGCAACTATTGGGGCTCCAGCTAATAATCTTTACTCTAGTCAGCTTGTTAACGACAGATCTTTGGCAGACAGGCTCTGTCCTAATATTAGGAATTGTTTTTATTACTGGATTTTCCCGAATCTATGTTACGAAAAAACTCACCTAACTAAACAGAACGATTCACAAGTGACAAAATCCGCTGTGAATCGTTTTTAATCTTAGCTGTTTGACGCGATATCGATCTAAAGTCACAGAAACTCATCCTTAAGGCTGAGATAAAACCATGCTCTAGATTGTGTTCGATTTGAAATAGATTCTGTATAATAGAGATATAGTTATAAAACTAAAAAATATTCAAAGAAAGGGTGAGTTTGGATGGGAAGTCGTTTTATTCGCAGTATGATAGCGATGGCGATCATCTTATTAGGAGTTATTCTTGTCTTAGAAAATCTTGGTCTTGCAACGTGGTCAATTGGTGATTGGTGGCCGTATATTTATCCAAGCCTCATTATTTTAGTCGGGTTAAGATGGTTATACAAAAGTTTTAAAGGCTTAAATGGCATCTGGGTACCGCTCTTTTTAATTGTTTTTGGATCATTATTGTTGCTTGATCAATTAGATTATATAACATTTTTGTTTTGGGATGTTTATAAATTGTGGCCATTAATTCTCGTATTTATTGGTTTAAGCTATTTAGGAATCCCACGCAAACGACGGGTGAAAATTTTTTACGAAGGTAACGAGCCGGAAATGAATCTGAATAAGGATGGAGAGCGCGAACGAGTTGTCTTCGGTGACTATGATTATAGTAAAACAAATTGGAAAGTTGAACCGACAAACATTTGGAATTTTGTCGGGGATCATACGATGGATTTTACGAAAGCATTTATTCCTGATCAGGATACACCGATTACAATTCACGGTTTAGCTGGTGATATTAATATTGTCTTACCACATCATGTTGACTTTTCCGTTCGTGCAACGGTTCATGCGGGCGAGGTTTTTGTGTTAGACCAAACGTCACAAGGGATTAATCGTTCATTAATCTATGAAACAGAAGGCTATGAAGAGGCGACACGTAAATTAACATTTAATTTAAAATTAAATGCTGGTTCTATCAGAGTTGATCGAATTTAAGGAAGGTGATGTTTTTGTTCAAAAAGCTAAATTCGATTCGTTATTCTTATATTCAATCACAGCTGTCAACAGTTGTTTTTCTAACATTAATTATACTTGTTGGCTTAACAATAGTCGATTTAACTGTTGATCCAAATTGGTTAAATCAAGCCAATATTATTGTTTTTTCTTTCGTCCACTTTTTAGTCGGGTCAATGATTGCGATTCTGATTGGGTTTCGTTCAAGTGGAAAAATGAAAACACAATTTGATGATTTATCGGTAATGATTATGCAATTATCACGCGGGAATTATCAGACGCGTTTTCGTTTTGAGGAAGAGGGGGAAGTGTCTCGAATTGGCGTTGAGTTAAATGAACTAGCCAAGAAGTTAGGCGACCAAGTCCATTATTTACAACGACTTGCTGACGAAAAGGCAGCCTATGCTGAAAGAGCACACAAAATTGCTACGATTGAAGAACGGCAACGGTTAGCCCGTGACTTACATGATTCTGTCAGTCAACAGCTGTTTGCTTTAGCAATGATGTCGAAGGCGGTCGTTCGTACAGTGCAAATGAATCCAGAAAAAGCACAAAAACAGGTAGAAGATCTTGCTGAAACCGCAATGAAGGCACAAACAGAAATGCGTGCACTGCTCTTGCATTTGAGACCGATTCATCTATCGGATCAATCGTTAAAAGATGGGATTCACAACTTAATAGCTGAATTGAAAACAAAAAGTGCGATTAATTTTGAGCTGAAAATTGACCAAATCAATCAACTACCACGGTTTACAGAAGAGCATATTTTTAGAATTATTCAAGAAGCTCTGTCCAATACATTGCGCCATGCAGATGCAGAACATGTAAAAATTATCCTCAGACATGAGCCGGAGCATCTGTTTGTACATATTGCCGATAACGGTGACGGTTTTGATTGGGAGCAAGCCGATCAGAAGAAAACGTCGTATGGCTTGAAAACAATGCGTGAACGGAGCGAAGAAATTGGTGGTCATTTCAATTTACGAACGAAAAAAGGGATCGGAACATATATCGATATTCGTGTTCCATTTCCTAAACAGGAGGTGGAAGAATGATACGCATCGTAGTTGTTGACGACCATGATGTCGTTAGAAAAGGTGTGATCGCTTATCTGGAAACTGAAGCAGATTTTCAGGTGATCGGAGAAGCAAGTAGTGGAGAAGAAGGCGTTGAGGTCGTCCTTAAACAAAATCCGGATGTTGTGTTAATGGACTTAATTATGGAAAACGGCAACGGCATTGAAGCAACAAAACGAATTAAAGAAGTGATTCCTGACTGTAAGGTGATTGTTTTAACGAGCTATTACGATGACAAGCAGATTTTCCCAGTTCTTGAAGCGGGTGCATTTAGCTATTTGTTAAAAACCGCCTCAGCTGAAGAAATTGTCAGTGCGATCAAAAAAGCCTATCACGGCGAAAATGTGATCGAACCAAAAGTTGCCCATAAAGTGATGACGCGTTTCCAAGGAAAACAAGCGACACTACATGATCAATTAACCGATCGAGAGCTTGAAGTTTTAATTTGTCTCGCTAATGGCGCAACAAATCAAGAAATTGCTGACCAGTTGTTTATCGGGATTAAAACAGTGAAGACACATGTCAGCAATATTTTAAGAAAATTGGAAGTCCATGACCGAACACAAGCTGCAGTATACGCCCACAGACATCATTTATTATAAAGTGAAACTTCAATCAGTGCCAACTGATTGGGACTGCGGTTACTCGTCCCACAAAAAAACTTAGGACTGCGATTAGTCTCTATTCGTTACTCCTATGGTGATTTTTTGCTGAGCGAGGGCACGATTAGCCCCTATTCGTTAGATACCAAGCTGATTATGAAGAGGATTTCTAACGATTAGCCCCTATTCGTGAGAAATCACACCGAAGCAGAGGACGATCTCTGAAGATTAGCACCTATACGTGAGAAATCACATCGAAGCAGAGAACGATCTCTGACGATTAGCCCTTATTCGTGAGAAATCACATCGAAGCAGAGGACGATCTCTGACGATTAGCCCTTATTCGTGAGAAATCACATCGAAACAGAAGACGATTTCTAACGATTAGCCCTTATTCGTGAGAAATCACATCGAAGCAGAAGACGATTTCTGACGATTAGCCCTTATTCGTGAGAAATCACATCGAAGCAGAGAACGATCTCTGACGATTAGCCCTTATTCGTGAGAAATCACATCGAAACAGAAGACGATTTCTGACGATTAGCCCTTGTTCGTTAGATACCAACCTGATTATGAGGGTGATTTCTGAGGATTAGTCCCTATTCGTGACACTTCTATCAGTGTGGTTTTTTCTTGATCCTCCATTTACAATTCTTAGTTCCCTTCTCGTTCTTGAAGCGAGAGCCTCACTGACAGTTACACTGCGATAAAAACTCATCTCAAATTTGATCAACGCATTGATACAATAATCGGTTAATCTTTAGCTTTGTCTACATATGTCGTATAATGTGTGAGTAATTATGCTTTTGATCGGATTGTGAGGTGTTTTTTTTATGGAAAAGTTAAAAGAGCGATTAGCTAAAGGTTGGAAGTTTATCAATCAGAGTTGGATTAAGTGGCCAATTTTGCTGGTCGGCTCATTTATGACGTTAAGTGTCGTTGGCTTCCTGTTTATCATTTTCGGTGGTCGGCTCGTTGTCGATGAAACGGCACTTATTTTACCTGCGACGACACAAGTGATAACCGAAGACGGTGACTATGCAGGCCGGCTCTATCAAGAAAATCGCCAACTTGTCCAATTAAAAGAGATACCAACCCATGTTCAAGAAGCATTTATCGCAATTGAAGATCAACGTTTCTATTCACATGCGGGAATTGATTTTAGAGCTGTTGTCAGGGCGGTGTATCGTGATCTAATCGCATTTGATAAAGTTGAAGGTGCCAGCACGATCACACAACAATTAGCTAAAAACCTTTTTTTAATGAATGAAAAATCATGGATGCGCAAAACTCAGGAAGTGATGGCATCAATTTATTTAGAACGGCATTATACGAAAAATGATTTATTAGAGCTGTATTTAAATCAAGTTTATTTTGGCCACGGAATTCATGGGGTTGGAACAGCAGCAGATTATTTCTTTGCTAAAGATGTCAGTGACTTGACGATAGCCGAAGGGGCTCTTTTGGCAGGGATGATTAATGCACCGAATTACTATTCACCACATGTTGATGAGGAGCGCGCAATGAACAGGCGGGATCTCGTGCTGAGTCAAATGAATCGGGCGGGTTATCTAGATACAGAAGAAATGCTCACACTCCAAGGGCGGACATCGACAGTTGTTGAACCAGTGAACCGCAACGAACCGTGGATTGATGATTATTTGGAGCTTGTGATTCGGGAAGCGGAGACGCTCTATCAAATTTCTCGGGGAGAGCTGCAACGTGGAGGCTACGAGATCACAGTTTATCTCGACCCAACGATTCAAAAAATAGCTTACGAACAGATTCAGAATGATCAATTTTTTCAAGGTTCAGAGGATAATATTGAGACCGCTTTTACTTTGCTTGATCAGGAAACAGGTCATTTAAAAGCTGCCCTTGGAGGACGTGATTACTCAACTGGTGACTTACACCGAGTAGAGGTTGAGCGCCAACCAGGGTCAGTAATCAAACCACTGGCTGTCTTTGCTCCAGCACTTTCAGAAGGATATAGTGCTTATGATTTATTAGATGATACTGAACGTGATTATGATGGTTACCAAGTTAGAAACCATGATGGTCAATATGCAGGTGAAGTGCCAATGTATGATGCCGTAACGGTTTCAAAAAACACATCAACAGTCTGGTTGTTAGATCAGATTGGCATTTCGACAAGTAAAAGTTATTTAGAAAAGATGCAAATGATTTTGCCCGATAATGGACTAGCACTTGGATTAGGTGGGTTGGAACAAGGTCTCACCCCCCTACAAATTGCAGAAGGTTATCGGACGTTTATTCACGATGGTGAATGGATTCAAGCACATACGATTGCAAAAATAACAGATCGCAACGGGCGAACGATTGCCGAAGCAAATCCAGCGATAAATCAAGTTTTTGACGAACAAGCAGCTTGGTATATGTTACGGATGCTGGAAAACGTGATTGATGAGGGAACAGGTCAAGCAGGGGACTACTCAAAAGCCCTCGCAGGGAAAACTGGCACAACCCAACACCCACATGCCACAGGTTACGTGAAAGATAGCTGGTTTGCTGGCATTACACCAGAGTATGTCACGTCTCTATGGATCGGTTATGATGTTAGCGATGCCAATCATTATTTAACGATTGGTAGCTCGGCACCGACTGAATTAACAAAAGCGATTTTGACGGAAATTGATCGTGTCCAACCATTGACAGACGAATTTACTCGACCTGATCACATTGAAGAGTTACCAGAACCGATTGAATTACCTGTGATCAACGACCTTGAAGCCTTATTTGGATTTGGCGGTTGGCGCTTATTGCGTGGCGAACTTACTTGGACACCGTCAGCTGATGAACGTGTTGTTTATCATATCTATCAAGTTACAGAAGCAGATGGTGCCGATCAATATCTCGGACGCGTCGTCGGGGAAGGCAAATTTACTTTATCAGAGATGTCCATTTTTGATCAAGGTAGTTATTACGTCGTGCCATACAACCCATTAACCGACCAATCAGGCACACGATCGAATACAGTAAGATTATCATTGTTAGATTAATAAAAACTCACATTGGTGGTGATCCCACAAAGTTAGAGTTTTAGCTATGTAGCTTTTTGGCTGGCTTGAGTTCGGTATTGCACTGGGCTTAAGCTGGCCAATTTTGTTTTTATACGTTTATTATTATAGTAATCAATGTACTTCTCAATTTCGTGCTTTAACAAATATGTCATTAACTTTTCGCCATAATACATTTCTTGTTTCAGAATTCCAAAGAAATTCTCCATTGTTGCATTATCGGTACAGGTTGCTTTTCTAGACACACTTTAAATTCATCGAGTTGAGCTGCATTATCAGCAAAGAAGTATTTACCTCCCGTACTATTAGCAATTCGCTCTAATAATGCTTGATCAACACCTTCTCCTAAACCAATCGTATAAATCATAATATTATGCTCATTAGCGTAGTCAATCGCAGAGTCATACCAAGTACCATTCCCGTCTGTTAAAAATATAACAAAACGCAGATGATTCTCATCGCCGTTAAGAATCACTTCATCCAACGCTTCCATCATACCACGATGTAGATTCGTCCCTCCTGAACTATCAACCATATCAATGGCATACTTCACTTCTTCTTTATCAGTTGTTAATTCGATCAACAGATCTGAAAAAGAATCGAAATCAACAACCGCAGAACGATCACCTTCATTGTGATTAAGCGTGAGTGGTTAAATCGCTTTATCATTAAAAATCTAGACCATGCACATAAATTCGTTTTTGAGTACATCGAGGCATTTTATAATACAGTTAGACTGCATAATTTTGTGAAATGGTTTCTCCACATGATTACGAAGAAGCTTTTACAAGTTAAGCTATGAAACTATAAAATTTCTAAAGTTAACTTGTCCGAATTCTTGATAGAGAACCAAACACCTGGTTACATCGGTTAAAAATCCCCTTAGCTTCAATACCTAAATGCCTCTCGATTGTTTGAATAAAGCCCGTTAACTTTTCAAAGATCTCCAACTATAATCTTAAAAAAAATCAGCGCACTAATAAAAATAAATAGAGCAAATGAAAATTGGCACAATAACGTATAATGTAAAATAGGTCTTCTTTGAAATAAATTATGAATTTTTTTACCTGCTTGGTAGTTAGGGACAATAAAAGGAATGCTATAAACAATTGTAAAACTAGCAGCCGTTAATATATGAGCTGTAATTGTTGAATTGGTAGCATGTATAAAAAGAAATCCAACCAGTAGACTGAAATAGTAAGCTGGAATGGCAAATAGTATAGAGACTAAATAAATCCACCAATACTTTAAATGTGTCTTTAAAAATATTATTAAATAGCTTTCCATATTGCCTCCATTCTATCAAAATTATTTAGCAATAATCTTAATATTATCTGTTTATTTTATTCACAAATTCAAAGCAAGAGAGAAATATATTTATACTGAATCGTTGACTTTTGTTAGATAAATTATGAAATTAATTACTTATTGTATTTCTTGTATCTACCTACTCAATTATATTAACATTTGGATAGATTAAATTTTTATCATAATGAAATAAAGTTATTCCATGAACTTTACTCCATTCAATAATAGACGTATCAATAGTATTACCATTCTCATCTTTGGCTGTCCAAGGACCAATGTTATTGCCTAGTCTTTTGAATGCTAAACTATTGCCTAGATTTTCACCTACGAAATCTTTTTCATAATAATAATTCCAACAGTTATTTTAATAATTCTTTCAATTGTAAAACTGTATAATCAAAGAGAGCTAGCTAAGCAAATAAGTAGTGAGAACATTACGCTTAATAATCTAATTGATAAGATGACAAATCAGTCAGAAAAAGAGAAAGAATATGATGAACTACTGTCAGCTGCTTGGAAAATAATAATTCCTTTCTTTTTTGTAGGATTGATTGAGAACGATGCAATAGTTGTAAATCTATTGATTTACATAGTTGTTTTTGTGTTAGGATTTTACATGATTATGAAATTGATTCCTTTAAAATAAAGCGGGTCTAAAGACCCTTGTTAAGAATATTACTTCATTTCTTTAGCTGAAATTATAGTAAAAATCACACTGGTTTACTTGATGTATTTTTACAGCAAATTAACACGGTTAAGAAAAGCTTTAGTATCATTCATAAAGAGTCTAAAATTGTTGAATAAAGTCTGATTTTACTAAAAATTGATTGACTTCAAATAAAACTGATGGTAACTTAATCCTATATAGTTAAAATAACTTATTTGTTTGATTTAAATAACTTAATTAAGTTATTTAAGAAATTGTAATTAGATTTTGCAAAGCTAGAGTTAATCTAGATAAAAATCGTAAGAGTAGTGCTAGAAATGCAAATGGTATTACTAGCAAATTATGCAGTCTCTATAGCTATGGCTTGTGCTAACCTTAATCGCTATCGTTCTTATCAAGTAAACAAACTAGCTAGCTATTGGGTCAAGGGGGCCTATCATCTATGTTACTCGCTAATAGTAATTTTATCTTTTGGACTATTGTTATAACACAAATTATTACTAGTTGTTTTCTAATGACTTTAGGTGATCAATTTTTTTACTTAAAAAGATTAATGACATCTGAGGATTCAGAAAGCCTGCGCAAGGAGATTAAATGTATCTCTTTGTATACCTTACTATCATATCTGTTTCTCTGGTGTATGTTTCTTTTAGGATATTTTTATAACACACCTTTTCTAGAATACAGTGAAAGAATTACTTTTTTGCAAGCTAACTCTACATTGCTGATTATCTCCTTTCTGTTGAATTTTATAGCGATTGGGGATAAATACACAATAAACGAAGAAGATTTCGATCCAAAAGATTTTAAGCGAAAATTAACATTATATAACATTGTTAGTTTTTCTCTAACCACAGGAACGTATTTGATAATATTAATGTTGAATTGATACGGGAAAACTATAAAGTTAATAGCGACATTATGGAGTAATCCAACAAAAATACAAGGGCATTTGTGATAAATCCATCCTATTTTTCAACCAGAGATACAAGGGAAGTGTTCACAAATGGCTTATGCATATCATGCTGAAATAACTTTATACATAAAGATTTATCATAATATTAATAGTGGGCTTAAAAAATGAGAGCTCTAATAGATCAACTTATATCAACACCTATTTATATTTTTTTATTAAAGGGAAGGTGTATTTGTGTTTAAATTCCACAAAATCCTTACATTATCAAACAAAAATAAATACGCAGTTTTAATCATAATTCTAATCGTTTCCACTTTTATCACAGTTTCAGCTACTCAATCATTCATTGCTGAGGACACTGGTTTACCAACATTATTTATCATTGGTGTTTTACAAGTTTTATTTTTAATCCAATATCTTTTTATCCGTTTATTGTATCGTGAAGAGTTACTTATTTTGAATCAAGACTCGCTCCATTTGTTTGTCATAGGAAAGCGTGCAAAGAGAAAAGTGTTCTTGAATAAAATCGGGCAGATACTGCTGATCTATTTGCTTCAATCCATCTTATCACTTATTTTTAGCTTAATTCTAAGTGTGAATATTGCAGAATTCAAATTAATAAGTATCGCCATATTTACTGGCTTTGTTCTTGTATTGCTTGTTTATTTAATTGATTTGGATCAGGTAAATGAGAGGATAAAAAGTGTGCCAGAAACTTTTTTACAAACGAGTTTGTTGGCTATAGCTATCGGGCTATTTTATTTTCCAAAAATCGAGATATTACTAGCTAGTTGTATTCTAATTATTGTTGTTATTGCTGTAAAACTACATAAAGTTTGGAGAGAGCTCACATGATTAAAGTTAGCAACTTAACTTTTCGATATTCTGATGATGACAAATTGATATTTGATCAGGCTTCACTCACATTGGAAGCAGGATTATGGCTACTTGAAGGTGAGAATGGTTCTGGTAAAACAACATTATTAAAATTACTCGCTTCAAATGCTGAGGACAGAAAAAAGTTGGGTTCAATTGCTGATGAGAGCGTAATAGACGTTAGTGAAGAAGTTGTTTTGTTAGATAATCAGTTAGCTATACCAGGGCACCTTAATGAAGCAAGTTTTGTCAATTATTTATTATCAATTAATGATGTCACTCTAAAACAACCTTATCAACCACGATATGAAAAGAAGCCATTATATGAGTATTCTACCGGCGAACAAAAAATGGTGATCTTTCAGCTTCTATCCTATTTAAAACCAAAAGTTCTTTTGTTGGATGAATACATTTCTAATTTAGATGAGGAGCATATACCAGAAGCAATTGGTTATCTTGAAAGTATGGCGAATAAAGGGTGTCTAATTCTTTGTTCAAGCAATGAATTAGATATTAGAGGACGATTCAGTAACAAGGTAAAAATAGTTGATCGGAAACTAGAGAAAAATGTTGAGTAAAGTTGTTTCACGGTATTCGAAGCAAGAAACTTTATTTAATATTGGGTTAAGTTTAGCTTTGATCTTTTTCTCTTTTAATCGTCAATCGATTTACTTTGTAGGTGCAATCGCAATCATCTATCTGAACATCATTATTTTTGTGAATTCGATTTGGATTCAAGAAAATATTGAAAAGACAATCATCATGAGATTAAATTTACGCAACAAAATCATTAAACCGAAAATTTTTCTGTGGGGATTTTTGATGTACTGTCCGACTTTTTTCACCTTTAGTATAGTTTTCTCTATGCAGTCATTATTTTTTATTAATATTGTGATATTGGTTGCTTATCAATTAACGGATCTTATACTACTCTATCTAAATAAAAAAAGTTTTGTTTATTTTCTTACGTTTACAATTGCATTTATCTTAAATGTCGTCAGTTTTTTAAGTTATTTAGCAAATGTTTTTGGCAAATAGAGAGAAGGTTGTCTAGTGAAAAGGAGAATCGATTGGTCGATCATCTTTGTGAGCATCATGGTGTTCGCTTTTGTTGTTTCCCAAACAGATTGGTTCGATTATGATCTACAGTCAATCGCTGGTTTTATTGGCGGACAAGAAATCAGTGTTAGCAGTCTGTGGAAGTCAATCACGACACAGTGGCTCCATGATAGTGGCTATCATTTATTAGTCAATGTGATCGTCCTACTGTATTTAAGTCATGAATTGCAAAAATATAATTCTTCCAAGAAAAATTTTCTGATCTACTTAAGCGGGATGATTATTGTTTCTTTGGCACTGCTTGTATTTGCAAAGGAAGAGATTTTATACATAGGAAGTAGCGGAGCAATAGCAGCTCTATTGGGTGCACAGATGATTCATTTGTATCTAAGTGGTGACAAACGCAATAAAGCAGCTGCGATCGAAGTTACCTTGCTTTTTTTAGGCTTAACGATTGTGATTCCTCATATTTCTACACTCATGCATTTAGCAGGATTTATCGTAGGGCTTGTTTTTGAATCATTATGTTCATCAAGAGATTGGATACGTAGGAGGTAAATAAGTTACTATGAAGGATTTTTTCTATTCAAAAAACATGATTGTATTATTGCATTTAATCACAATAACACCAATATATTTTTACTTCCTAATCATTGATCCACTTGATTATGGATCCGATCCATATCATAATTTATTTAATCATTGCTTTGTTTATTGCTTTTCTTATCTACATATTAACCGCTATTGTTGAGCTGATCATGATGAAAATAACTAGACTGGTAGAGTTAGAGTATATCATTATTTTTCCGTTTGCCTTTGATGGGAGTTGGCGTTTTGTCCCAATGAAATTAATCGGTTCTCAAATGTATCTCCGAGGATCGATGGTCATTAATTTAGCTAAAGATTTAAAGAACGGTGCAAATGAAAATGAACTTAAGGAAAAATTGAAAC